>JAJYDZ010000092.1 GCA_021790415.1 Thermoplasmata archaeon
TCAAGAATTAGGATGTCAATACTCTATTCCTTTGCAAACCGGAATAATGGTCTAGTGATTGGAACCACAAACAGGTCTGAATATCTGACTGGTTATTTCACTAAATATGGAGATGGTGGGTGTGATATAGAACCAATAATCGGAATGTATAAAACCGAGATTTGGGAAGCATCTAGGGCCCTTGGATTGCCACAATCAATAATAGTAAAAAAGCCAAGTGCCAGATTGTGGGCAAAACAGACTGATGAAGACGATCTTGGTATAAGTTATGCGGATTTGGATAGAATTCTTATTGAATTTATGAAAATTGGAAAATTTCCGGAAAGTAGAGAAGGAGAAATAGTTTCCAATCTTTATTTTTCCAGTATGCATAAGAGAATGTTGCCGTATAGTCCAGGGGAAGAGCCTACCTCATGACATTCGCAAATCTCCAAATTCTAGAATTTAGTCTTTTACTAATTATCGCAGCATTTTCAATTCCAATAGCGAGAAAAGCATCAATCGTTGAAATTCCAGTTCTTATTTTTCTTGGAATTATTTTTGGGCCGGTACTTGGAATAATAAGGTACAGTTTTTCAGAAGACCTTATGACAAACTTTGCTACTTTTGGAGTGGGTATACTAGGCCTAATGATTATCCTCTATTACGAGAGTCACGGAATAAACTTCAGGGTTCTCAGAAGACACATCGGCAGAATAATTTCATTGAATACTGTGGGTATGATTATTACGGCTTTTCTCGCAGGGATCATTTTTTCTCTATTTACCGGAGCACCATTCATAATAGGCTTTCTATTTGGAGCCATAATATCCCCAACTGACCCTGCAACCCTTATACCTTTGTTCCATAAGATCAGGATAAGGGAAGACTATTCAGGAACATTGATAGGGGAAAGCCTTTTCAATGATCCATTGGCCATTATATTCGTAACGCTGGCAATAGCAATAATAGCACCGCAATCCACAGCAGTCACACTATTTCTTACACTTTCAAGTGCCATAGGTTTCATTCCTGCAATTATATCATTTCTCCTTATTCAGATAATAGTTCCATCGATCGTTGGTATAGTTATTGGTTTTCTTATTCTCTATTTGAATAAAGTATTAAATTTTGAAAACCTTATTGTGGGTCTTCTCCTAGGTGTCATTATATTTGAACTTACTTCTCTTGAGGCTCTTAATATTACACCATTTCCTGCCATCATAGCAACCGGAGCCATTATTGGAAATTTATCGGAGAAGTCCATATTCTATGAAAGGGAGAGAAGTTTTCAGGAGAACCTGTCATTTCTTGCGCAGGGTGTCATTTTCATATTAATGGGAAGCATGCTGACAATTTCTGATATTGAAAATTATTGGTTAATCGGGATCCTAATGGCTTTGACCGTGCTATTCATAGTAAGGCCAATTGCTGTATTCGCCTCTGTATTTCGCATTAGGAGGAACAATTTAACTGCCCCTCCCCTAAACCGAAAGATCAAGGCATTTTTTTCTCTTGTGGGACCCAGAGGGGTCGTATCAATAGTTGAATCTACTGTTCCTATTGCCATAGGTACCTCTCTCGGCATTCCTCTACTTCTTAGGTGGGGACAAACCCTGGAGGTTTCCGTTGCCATCGTTGTTATTGTGTCAATTATATTGCAAACACTCTATGTACCTTATATTGCAAATAAGCTTCTGCCTAAAACTGCAGATGAAAAAGTATAAATTTTAAATGATTAAACCATTACTTCCTCGGTCATCTCAAGGGTTTCGAACAGCCTGACCCTGTCCTTGTAGAATAGATTTATGAGGTTGTAAAATTCCTTGTAATTGTTTATCTGTCTTTCAATCATTTTGTCCAGGATTTTTGCACGCATTTCCACTTCTTTTTCAAGATCAGATTCATATTTTCCTTCTTTTTCCGCAATCCTTTTGAGAACATAGCTGAATCCTGAATATGGATTGGTATCAGTTACCGGATTCCATGTGAATGCGTTGTTTACAACAATTTCAGAACTCATTTGGTCCTGACCTGTTATTTCTGATACGGTTTGAATTCTCCTAAAGGAACCCTTTTCCGAGGTAAGGTTTGAAAGGATTATTACAACATCCAAAGTCAAAATTAGGTTTCTTGGAATATTGATTGGTTTTGATTCCATTCTATGGATGAAAGTCTGGATATCGTCAGCGTGGAAAGTTCCAAAAACATATCTTCCGATGGACATTGCCTGAAAGACAGTAAAGGCCTCAGCACCCCTTACCTCTCCTACCACCACATAGTTTGGCCTCTGTCTCATTGTTACGGTAAGAAGGTCAAACATATCGATCTCACCAATTCTTTTACCCGTCTCTTTATCCAGTTGCCCATAACCGTTTCTTGTAATCATGGGTACCCAGTTCTCATGAACCAGGTTGATCTCTCGAGTATCTTCAATGGAAACTATCTTTCTCTGTGACGGAGCGAATAGCAGAAGAGCGTTAAGGAACGTTGTCTTGCCAGTGGCTGTTCCACCCACAACCATTATATTTGCGCCATATTCAACAAGAACCCAGAAATAGGCAAAAACCCTTGAATCACATAACCCTTTCTGTATTAGATCCAATGCGGTGAGTGGTTCACTCTTGAATTTTCTTATGGTAAATGATGGACCCTTACTGGTAATGTGCGTTCCAATAGAAGCCGATATCCTTGATCCGTCAAGGAGCGTTGCATCAACTATTGGATTTGCAATGGATATATGCTTTCCAGAATCCTGAACTATTTTTTTAATAAAGTAATTAAGTTCCTCCTCATCTTCATATCTTACATTGGTTGGTATGTACCCAAAATTTCTATGAAAGATATATACCGGCGTCTCTTCCCTGTCGCATGATATATCTTCTATATTTGGGTCCTTTAAGAGACCGTCGATTTTTTCAAAGCCCTTAATATCTCTGTTGATGTAATAGGTGAGCGTGTCTGTATCAGTCGTATTTAATTTATAACCATCCTCCTTTAATTTAAGCATAAACAGAGAAGGAATCTGATCCCTCTGGATATCACCAAATTTTTCCGGTTCAGTTATGGCCCTAATAAAATCTCTTTTAAGTCTTGAATATCTCTTGTAAAGAGTTGGGCTAATTTCCGGTTCTATTAACTCATAAACAAACGTTGAGGTTACCCTGTTAAGGTAAACCCTAGAATAGACAACCCCAGGAACTATTTCCTGGAATATAAGATCCTCTGTTGCTCTCTTAGGAAATATTATCTTGGTGGAAACCTGCGATTTCCTCTTCTTATTTTTTTTAAGAAAACTCATCTAAAGAACACCTGCGAATGTAAGCACTACGAAACTAATTAACAGGAGAACGCCTGCAATCATGGCTCCAGAAACAAGGCGCCCATCCCGGAACACCCCCGATATGAGGCCGCTTGTCAAAGACTGCACTATAATTCCCAAACTGAATATTCTCTCTATTACGGGAAAACTCGCAACCCCCGGCGACAATGTTGAACCTGAAATACCTGAAGGCTTCAGTTGGGTAAAGAAATCCAAATCAAGCATGAGAATAACAAAAAGGAAAACGCCATATGAGACCGCCATAACCATGGAATAATTCTGCATGTCTGCTGCTCTGCTCTCTCTCATAAGGTATGTTTGAGTTGTGAAACTAGAAATCATGGATATAACATCCGCAGTGTTACTTCCAGATTCACTGGCTTTTTTAAGAATCTTTCCAACTCTTGCAATGGTCTGATCCCCAAGAATTGTTCCAAATCCATCAAGAGCATTTTCCACAGGCACTCCAATACTTATGAGACTTGCAACATGACGCACCTCTTCATTTAGAGGACCATAGTCGTTACCGGAACTTCTTAAAATGGCCTCCGATACAGGCGTACCAAATGTTGTATGCCCTGCAAGATCCCTTAGAAAATCAGGTATTCTCCTCTCGGCTTCCTGTAATTTTTTGGTTTCAGCAAAATCTGCCATACCAAATGGAAGAAGGAGAATAATCAGAAGGATTGTGGACATGGTTAATGGGTGAACGAGAAGGCTTATTGTTGGTATAATACCTTTGATTCCCAATAAGATAATTATGGCATCAACTGAGCCAAATGCAGCAAGCACATAATATTTCAGTTTAATGGGCGCTATAGTTTCACCTCGTTAATTGTGCTGCTCAATATAAGTGCAAACATTACTGCAATTACCGGTATTATGAGCAAAACGATAAGGTATAGTACGAGAGAAAGCACGGGGCTTGGATCCGGAGTCAAAGATGCTACTACTCCAATAATGATCATCAAAATTAATGGAAAAGTAACTCCCACAATAATAAAACTTTCAGCCATAACGGAGAGGGATTCCGAATTTCTCTTTACTATGGTGCTCAGTTCTGTTTCATATTGAAGAGCCTTTTGCTTGAAGTATTCCTTCAGATCTCCTCCAGATGTTACAGTCGTTATAATGCCCTGAAGAAACTCAGAGAGCTTGATTGACGGTGTCAAAGATGCACCCTCCTTAATTGCCGTAACAATATCCTTTCCGAACAGTTTTGTGGTTATTGAAATACCTTTTGCCTCCCTTGCCAGTTCTCCATACTCTTCGCTTTTTGATAACTCATATAATATATTATCAACAGAGACATCGGCAGAAGCCATTGTGGCAATATATCCCATGGCTATTGGCAGAACAGCATCTATCTTTTTTCTACGACTTCCAGCTGTAGAATTTGGAAGTTCTATCATCAAAGTAAAATATATTACAATGGTCATGAACCATATTGCAAATGCCAGAAATGCATAGTGTGGTAGCCTTATGGCAAATATGTTTGCAAAAACGCCTGATACAATGATAAAAATAAGCGCACCCATAAAAACTCTTGATAGATACTCCACACCTGTAAGTGGCATTTTGGCCTTTTGTAACGTAACATCTATCCTTGAAGTATCAGAATATTTTGTGATCATTTCTCCGAATATTTCCAGGGAAATTCTGTCAAACATACCAAGTCTTTCGACCCTTAGCTTCTTTATTCTCTTTGGGTCGTCCTTCTTTTCCTTAGTTCCTTTAACTATGTTTCCAGTTTTTTTAAGACCCTTTGTTACTCCATCCTTTGAAAATACACTAGACATTATTATCCACTCCCTGCCATTCTTAAGGCGAATGCTGGATCTTTGTAATATATGTTTACAATTCTAGTGAGGTTTGCATAATCTACAATATTGGCGTCAACCATCAACTCAACAAGTTTCTTTCTTCTTTCAAATTCTTCTTTGAATTCTTCATCAGACATTCTTCGAGATTGCTGTATTTCTTTCAATATTCTACTATAACCACTGTATATCTGGGTATTCATATTAAAGTCGAAACTGTAGACTTTGTTATATAATATCTCTCTTGTCTCAGAGTCGACACCAATCACCTCGTCTATTTCTGTGATCTTTCGCACCATCCTATTACCTATTTTGACAAATTTGTTAAAGATGACAAAGTTTAAAGAACTTATGAGTACCCTGGGTATATTTAAAGGTGTAGATTCAAGCCTGTTAACCAATGTATCCATGCTGTCTGCATGTATGGTTGAATAGGCGGTATGCCCGGTCGATATTGCCTGAAATAGTGAATATGACTCCCTACCCCTTATTTCTCCTAGAAGGATGTAAGTAGGTCTCTGTCTCATAGCCATCCTTACCAGTTCAAACATACCTATCGGTGCATTGTGACCCGATAAATTCCCCTGATTATAGACGCTTTCCCTTGTCGATGTGGCGACCCAGTTTTCATGCATTATATTAATTTCTCTGGTTTCCTCAATGCTGAATACCTTTGTATTGGGAGGTATGAACATCATCATAGCATTCAAGGTAGAGGTTTTTCCAACTCCCGGAACTCCTGCAATTATACCAGACTTCAAATTTTCAACAGCGAACCAAAGATAGGTTACTATTTCTGCAGTTGCTGCTCCATATTTAACTATCTCTACTGGTGTGAATGGGGTTTCACGGAATAATCTGAAAGTAAAAGAAGAACCCTTTGTTGATATCTCATTGCCATAGGTTATCTGTATTCTATGTCCCTGAGGAAATGTACCATCCATTATTGGATCATTCATGGAAATTTCCTTCCCACAAAGCTGCGCCAATCTGATTACATAAGAATCAAGATCCTTTTCAGAGGCAAACAGAATATTTGTTCTTAATGGACCATGCCTCTTATGCTCTATGAAAATGGGAATACCGATACCGTTGCATGAGATATCTTCAACAAACTGATCCCTTATTATGGGGTCCAACGGTCCGAATCCCTCGTAATCCCTTTGAATATAATATTTGTATTTATCTATGGACGTCTTTGGTATTTTTGTTCTTTTTGAGTTCATATAAGAATCTATGATTTGCTCAATATCTTTTACAGAAAAATCTGTAGGAAGGTTATTTGAGCTCCTCACAATCTGTTCCATATTCTTGGAAATGACCTTTACTTCCTGAAGTTCAGCTTCTGTGATCTCTGGCTCGTGGACAATATAGAGCGTCTCCATGGTATCCTTATTCCAGGCTATTTCAATGGACACCACTCTTGGGATTATATCATATTCGTCGACAATTTCATATGATTTGTTTATTTGAGGGGTTTCCTGTTGAACTGCAACTGCTACCTCCTTCCCCTTATTCTTCTTCTTATTATTTTTCTTGGGAGCTATTTTGATTCCACTTTTCATTTGAGATTATCTATCCTATCAGGCAATATAAATTTTTTCGACTCTGATTAATTCATGAGTATTAATTACGA
>JAJYDZ010000093.1 GCA_021790415.1 Thermoplasmata archaeon
TACTTTCCACATCTTTTGTCAATAGTTCTGGTGTTTCCTTGCAAGCCACCCAAAAAGCGTACAAGTCATGATTGATGTCATTAATCCAATATCGTCTATTAGGAAACGCATATTTGGCAGAAAGGAATACCGAACCCCCACCAACCATTGGTTCCCTATATTCCTCAAATTTAGGGAACATTTTTAAAATTTCAGATACTGCACGACTTTTACCTCCTGGATAGCGCAAAGGAGAGCGGATAGATTTAAACTGAAGTTTTTCAGATTTTCTAACGGGTGTCAATGAATTCACTAAACAAACTTAAGACGATAGCTCCCATAAATCTTTCATATAAAGGGTAAATAATTTTATAATTAGCCAAATGTTCTAATAATATTGCTCATTGAATAAAAATTTGTTAAAAGGTCAAATTCTGAACTGTTTATGATAAAATTGTGTCTCTCTGAGAATATTTGTTTTAACAACCCTATAAACTTCTCGCGTTGCTCAGACGAAAGTATACCTTTATCAAACAATTTCTTCAATAAAAATTCTAGGTCTGCAGAATCTATTTCCTGATTTTTCAACAGATTCAAATAATGCCCCTCCTTCCTCTGACCTTTGTAATAAATTCCATTAGTCCTTGGAGATATATCATTTAATCTTGCCATTTTGGCGTTTACAGGGTCCTCTCCTCGTACGTTAGATGCCCAAATTTTGTCCAATGTACTGTCAACATAAACTGGACCCAGGAACTTCAGAAATTCTATGCTCTTTTCAACACAGTTCTTAAAATCATCAATATTTGAATGGGAATCCTTGTAGGAACTCAGTTTCAATGAAGATTCTGGAGAAAATGCCATTAACCCCAAAAATGTAATTATTATTGCCTTTTCTTCGCTGCTTAATGGAAAATCTGCGTCTTCAAAAACCTTGGTGAAATACATTGAGTTTAAATCATCAAGTAAACGAAGAGTAGAAATGTCTGGTGTGGCTAAGCCGTATTCTAGTATCACTATACCCTTAAATGTAATGGTAATCTTTGTTAGGTTCTTATCGGTATACGCTAGTATGTTCTCTTTAATTAGGAAAAGTTCCTTGTCATTTGGTAGTAACACCCTCGCCTTACTTAGCGACATACCCTCAAAGAAATCTTTCCGTTTATTTTTATTCATTTTAAGTATTTTTAAGCTTGATCCTTTAATCAACTTCAACAATCCATTGTTTTCAGCAAATTCTCTAGCTTCCTTATATGCTTCTTCCTTTGTGTTATCTGTCGTGTATATCATCTCATTTCTACGTGATCGGAACTAGTTCGTTCTCAGAACCATTAAAATCCCACTCTGTTAACAAAGCAAGTACAGATTCACTCGATTGTATTTGCTTCTTGACCTCATTGATCAAGAATTCCCTAACACCAGGATCCATATCAGTGATCTCATCTATTAAGAGAATTTTTTTCTTACCAGCAAAATTATTCTTCATACGAGCAACTACTGCATTTAGTGAGGAATGCCCGCTGCCTATGGTGTTTGCCTTTATTGTTGATCCATCTTCAAGCAGATATACTCCCTTCTGGAAGTCTATCTGCTTGACCCTATGCATTTTATGTTCATGAAAAACAACTCCAACTACCTTTGCAAGATAGATGCCTATTTTAGAAAAAAACTCAGAATCTGATTTATTTGATATGTCACCACGCTCCACATTTGTCAGGTTGATATCTTTTAGTTTGGTTGTATAGATATTAAACTTAGTTTTCAGATTTAAGAGCTTTTTATTTAAAGAAATGATGTCTTGTGAAGTGAATTTGGTTGGAGGTTTCTGGATATTCATAAATCTCATTTCAAACTGCTCTTGTACTTCTAAATTCTTTTTGGTTTCTTTGATATCATTAACTATTTTCTCATAGTCATTCTTGGTTTTGTTATAATCATCCGCAACGCTAGAATCAAGGCGAAACTCTCTCCTTTCATCAGGAGATATTTTATTATATTCCTCTTGCATTTTAACTAGTTCTATCAATAAGTCGTCTAGTTTCTGTTCAACACTTTTACGGTTTTCATTTAATTCATCAGGATTCACTTTTTCTGACTTTGGTTTGTTTTCCTGTATGTTTTGATCCAAATATCTCTTCAATTCGACAGATACTTGTCCAATAAGAGCGATGATTTTTTTGCTATTATTAAAAATGGCGTCCAATGTCTCGTATTGCCCATGTAATTTCAAAAGTTCCTGATACCTACCTTGTAAGGGTAACAATAAGTCTATGAGCTTCTTGCCGGAACCTGGTAATTCCAAATCTGTCGTTGAAAACTCCCTCACAATTTCAATAAGTCTTCTGAGAAAATTGAGTTCTTGTTCATCCCTGTATCTGTTACTGGAGGTGTCACCTTTTCTTTGTTCTGTTACAAAATCCATTGCTTTCTGGAAAAATCCAGAAATGGACGATAAATACTCAAAAGTGAGATAGTTCAAATCTGACAGCCCCTTTAAGTTTCCACTGAGTTTAGTAAAGCTATCCTTAAGTTCCGTGTTACTTAATCCCTGAAAGATCAATTTACTATTTACTATCTCGTCTCGAAGATCATTACTTTTGTTCAACAACAATTCCTCTTGAATGGACCTCCCTTTCTCATTTTTATCAGTTTGTTTCAGTTTTTTCTTTATCTCTTTTAATTGCTCCTCTAACCTATGATATTCTAATTCTTTCTTCTTGTATGAGTAATTGATGTATTCCTTTCCGGCCCTTTGAAGAGAGTTGCTATACATACCTTCGAGCTTTGTATAATTTGAAAGCTTTTCTTTTAGATTTTTGATAGAGGTTCTTGCCTTATTAAGGGATTCCTCGGACTTTTCATAATTTGTGACTTTTTCGAAGAGCGCTCCCAATTTACTTTCATATACTTTGATGTAGTTAAGGTATTGATCAAAACGACTTTCAACATCACGCATATGCCTGTTTAACTTATCAAGTATCTTCTCCCTAACTTCAAACAATACAGCATATTGCCTCAAGAATTCAGTCTTGCCAATGGGTTTTTCATTTACTTTGTACTTGTGATCTTTTCCATTATACACTATATTTACTGTAGTTGATTGATCTGGATATTTTAATGTCAGATTGTAGTTCAGTTTGTTTTCTTCATCTGCTATATCAGAAATATCCCTTTTCAAATGATCCGAGATAGTATCGTTATCCTTTTCTGAAGCACCGAAAGCCTCTGCCACAATTTTAAGGAGTGTGGTTTTTCCATTATCATTTCTTCCTTTTAATGAAAAGATATTGCCTTCAATTTCCGGTTTGTTTGTATATGTTGAAGAATACCTATTACCATTCAACCAAATGGAATACTCTATCCTAAACATCGTTTCCCTCTTTTTCCAATTCCCCCTTGTTTTTTACAATCATCATGAGAAACTTTAGCTCGTCTTCGTCTAACAGGTCCGCAATTAATTTATCGAAGTTTTCATCTATATCATCTTTCAATTTTCAAACCTCCTAGTGTCATGGGGAATTTTACAAGTTTAATTTGGCTCAACCCATGAATCTTGGTTACTGCATACCCAGACCTTAGTCCTTCGATATCAAAGAACTGAGATTTTATCTTCAATTTATCTGTGGAACCTTTGAAATTAATTTCCGAGTTAACTACTTTGGAAATGCCGCCAGGAATGTCTTCAGGGTTCTGAGATGCAAAGATAACCCCAATACCAAGACTCCGTCCCTTTCTCGTTATGGCATCTAACGTGCTCAGGGCCTCTTTACTTCTTGCATTACCATAGAATTCATGAACTTCGTCTATAATAATCAGAACAGGTACGTCATTAATTCTTTCGCTTTTGGCTTCGTAGATCTTATTCAAAATATTTCTTAAAAGAACTGATCCAAAGCCAATCCCCTGCTTGGATGTTACATCTATCACAGATATCTTCCTCCTCTCCAAAATGTCTTCAGCTTCCAGTTCTTTTGATCCTCTGGTATCGAAATAATCAGATGCGACTGTAAGTGCAGTTTTAATACTGGAATAAGTGCCAGCGTGCATCTTATAAGTGTACACATCCCCATTTGATGTCATAACGCTGAACTCCCTGTTCTTGTTCGGATCATCGAAATAGGAAATAAACGTCTTCATTGTGTCATCCTCTGACATCAGTTCTGATTGCCAATACCTAAAAATGTTCGGAAGTTGTTCTGATCCATGAAGAGAAAGATTAGGAATTAGACCTATTACATTTTCAGGATCAAGGTTTTTAACTTTTATAGTTATGCTTTCGCACTTTTTTGGATCTACTTTGTTTGTGTAATTTGGCATCTTGTTTCCAGGATAATATACACTAAATGATCCTATACCGTGCGGAGTTAAACTTAGGTCTTTCCATTCTTTCTCTATACTGTTAGAGTACCCAACTGTTGCTTTGTCCATATATAGTAAATCTTCCTCTTTTACGTTCACAGCTAGTACAGCCCCAGGTTCTTCATCTTCACTATTTAGGCTTTCTGCGAAGTACTGAGCCAAATATTTCATAGCTACAGTCTTACCACTTCCAGTTGCACCTGTAATTAGTATTTGGTGGAAAAAAAAGTCCTCGGGAATGTTGACACTTATGGCTTTTCCACCATCATCTTTAAGAATTTGGCAGTTTCTTGCATAAGCTGTGGCCGGAAATATCGGTACCCCACTCGTATGACCGAAAGCATACTCAATCTCATCTTGATTGGATACTCGAGCAATCAAAAGAGGCCGAATATAACTACTCATTCCATCTTCTCTGAAAGGTATTTCTGCAATCCTAACTGCCTTCACAACATTCTTAACACTTTGATCCTGAATCAATGGCTTTAAGTCCATATCAACCAAAAGAGGAGAAATTTCGTAAGTTGATGTTTGATAACTCTCCTCCACTCTAAGAACAAACTTTACATCTCTTTCCAAGTCTTCAACGGTCAAATAAGACCCGTAATGTAGAATCCCTGGGGAACGGTTTCCCTTTGAAATTAATATTATTTTGCCGCTTTCTTCATTCAATGTGATCATGTTCGTTCTTACCACCCAAATCTTGTAAAATTCATGGTTGGCTTTATGCCCGTTTTTTGGATTAGACTACCAAAATCAAGCACGTTAAGAGCTGCTTTGGCATATTTTTCTGATATGGCAATGGGACGAGGTTGTGGATTACGAATGTTGCCTTGGGCTAGTAACAAATAGTAGATTGCACTCATAATTTCTTTCAACCCAGTTTGCAGTCTAGCATAAACGGAATCGTGCATCTCGACTCGAATTGGGGAAGAGTTAAAAGCCTTTAAGTATGTAAAAATCTTGTTTCTTCTATTAGTGCTATCAGTTTTATCTACGTACTTAGCAAAATTAGACATTTTACCAACTTGTAGAGTCTTATATGACCACTCAAAATCCGAATTATACATATCTCTGAGTTTCGGATCGCTATCTACAATTAATGAACTATTAGAGTTCTTAACAAAGAACAAAGGCATTATATTTCTCTTTAACAGTGCTTCATTCAATTGTAAATTGTATTCGGTTATTTGACTTCCGATTAATGGTCCGTCGATAAGGAGTATAGAATTATCCGGAGTATACTTCATTAAAACCATCTTTCTATCCTTTATATACTTTTTTTTAGATGCGATTTCTGGGGGATCCCTAGTAAAAGTTAATGCGTTATTTCCATCCGCAATAGACTTAGATTTAGTGAAGAAATCAAAAGTGAGATAGGTAAGAGGAATGTATTGCACTTTATCCATTAATATAAGGCTGTGAGAAATAAAAAAGCCCGCGCCTTCAAGGGCGGAGATTCTCATTAGGCTCTCGTCATAAGCACAAATGCTGGTACGTTCAAGCGTCTGATATCCAACTTGAGGGTCCAATGAAAGCGGTATTTCTTCATTAAAGAAAAAAACATTATCACTATCATTATTTTCGCTAACGAAATCTTCACTTTTAAGTTCAAAGGAAGTAGATTTACCTGAGTAAATGTTCTTTTTACTCAAGTCGTCTAAAACCTTGTCAAACATAGGATCAATGATGAATCTGGAAAATGAAGATTCTTTCACAATGTAGTTTAACGATTAAACCCCCATAAATTTATCGGTTTAAAAATCTTTTTTAAGAAGATCATATTCTCAGAAAACATTGAAAATTGTATTTTGTTAGCGCATTAATTTACCTCAATTTATTCAAAAGATGCTAACAGCAGTTATAATGATATTTCGAAAACGATCACCCAGAGAATAACCCTGCAAAAGGAAATTGCGGATAATGTTCACGTATTAGAATCAGATCAATCAGAATTTATGGGATTAGGGTAGATATTATAATCTAGATGAATGATTGAGATATTACAATTCTCAACATTCGCAATCATTTTTTAAGAGAACCGAATAATTTTGATATAGTCAAATATAACAAGCAAACATAGTCTTCTGGATCCAAATGGAGGATTCTGTATCTATTTTTCCTAAAATTTCAAAGCTTTCGTTTCATCTTAATATATAATATTTATTTTGAGTTAAGTCTAAAGTCCACAAAATGGTAGCAACATTTCCTTCCGTCTCCAGCCATTTGCTCACGTTCGAAAATTCCTTTTTTAAAACCATCTTAAAGAATGAATGCTTTCCTATAACATACCAACCTTTTCTATCCTTAAATGCGAATATCATTGTGTCACCTGTGTCTAAATTTGTGACGGCACCCTTTCTTCTCCAGTGTCTGTCTAAGC
>JAJYDZ010000094.1 GCA_021790415.1 Thermoplasmata archaeon
TGTCCCAGGTACGGCACCATTAAGTCCGGACCGCATGGCGGAAAGTATCAAGGCGTCTGGCCCACAATAAACCTTGAACTCGTCTGAAAACTCCCACCTGAAACTTAGCATATGGCTTAGATCAGGAGTAGTGTCCTTTATACCAACTATGTTTCCCCCGGACACGTTAATTTTCTTTACCAGTGAAGGAGTAATATCGTAGTTCGTAGTGAGTGGAAAGTTGTACGCCAGTGTTGGATGTATTTCGGAAATTTCCCTGAAGAATCTTATGTACCATTCCTCTGGAACCCTTGGGTAATAATATGGCGGGAGCGATGCAATTGCCCTTAATCCTTTCTTTTTGGCCAACCTGGCAAGAGACTTTGATTCATCCATGTTGAGAGAGCCCACCTGCATGATCACGCGGTCGGGAATATCTGAAAAGTTTTCTAAAACATTTACTTTCTCACCATAACTCAGGGATGGCCCCAGTCCAGTAGTACCTGATAGGAGAAGAAAGTCAACGCCATTTTGCAAGAGAAAATCAGCGTGCCGTCGCATCTTCACTACATCAATCTCGTTTCTCTCATTGAAGGGAGTGATAATTGGAACTATCAAATCACTCATTGAATATCACCGGTTTCTCTGCAGTAGTCCTGCTCATAGTTACAACAGAATTTGACTCATCTTCGTTCCGCAGCACAATATCTATAGGATCTGCCTCGAGATATCCATCTTTATTGAAAGGCGGGTCATGCCCTGGAATTATTACATCCGGCTCAAGCGCTTTCACTTTGGCGATGCTCCGCTTTGCCGCTTTTAGATCATAGAATATTAGATCGGGAATTCCCCTCCTATATGCCCTGATATTGGGTATGGCATCTCCTGCTACCACTGTTAATCTATTTTCATACGTAATACTTAAAGAAACGTGACCTGGAGTGTGACCAGGCGTAGAAATTATGCTTGAATTACTAGAAACTCTATGGCCATCTTCCACAAGATTGATATTCAGTCCTCCAAGATACTCTTTAAATTTTTCCGTAAGGTCATCAGGGACGCCGGAAAGCGTTCCTTTCTCATATTCCTCTTTTCCGATCAGGATTTCTGAATCCTTAAAAATGTCAACATTCAGGCAGTGATCCCAGTTCAGGTGAGTGAGCACTACCACATCAATTTCCGATGGTTTTATCATATTTTCCCTGAGCCTCGCTAAAAGATTGTCTCTATTCCCAAAATGCCCAGTGTCAACAAGGATGTTTTTGTCATCATTCACCAGTGTTACCGAAGCTGCACCCATTGTACCGTAGGTACTCCTGATTCCGGCACCCTTCAGAATCCTGATTATTTTCATTTTATATCGCCATGATACTTGTACTCTTCACTAAAATACTCTAGATGCATCTTTTTGTACGGATACTTTGTGAGGGCTTTTTCATTCACGTCTATACCGAGGCCGGGTTTGTTACTCGGATAAATATATCCTTTTTTGAGATTGAAATATTCCTCGATTAAATCGTGTCTAACAGATTCTGCGTCCAGCCAGAATTCAAGAATCAGTGCATTGGGCATAGTAACCAGGGCATTAAGCGAAGCTGCAGTGGCTACGGGTCCATTTGGGTTGTGAGGGGCAACAGTAACATAATTAACGTTAGCCATAGAACCAACCTCCACAAGAGGAAGAATTCCGCCCATGTGACAAACGTCTGGCTGGATGATATCTGCAGATCTTTGCGCTAACAGTTCCCAAAACCTGTTCCTTGAAATTATTCGTTCACCCGTTGCAATCGGGACCTGTGACCCTTTTCGTACTTCACTCATTGAAATGATGTCCTCCTCTGGCACTGGTTCTTCAAACCAAAAAGGATCAAATTTTTCTATTTCCTTTGCTATTTTGAGTGCTGTTCTCGTATTGAAGCGCCCGTGTGCTTCTATCATCAGATCTATATCATCCCCAACTGCATCTCGAATAGATCCGATTCTGTTTTTTGCTTTTTCCAGATTTGTTCTCGTAATGGTTGGGCCAGCACCGCCGAACGGATCGAATTTAAGAGCCAAAAATCCTTTATCGACCGTTTGTACTGCAGCATCAGCGAATTCTTTCGGGGAAGCGTTCCCGGAGATGAAGCCGTTTCCATAAACTTTTACCTTTTCTACTGCCTTTCCACCCAGCAATAAATGCACCGGTTTATTCAGCGTCTTACCCACTGCATCCCATAAAGCCTGCTCTATTGCACTCTGTGCGGTAGAGAGTATTGGTCCGTTCCTCCAGAAAAAGTTTCTGACGAAGAAATTTGTTATCTCCGTGATCTCGATTTCTCTGCCCACTAAAAATGGTTTAAGATCATTGACGGCTGATTCGACAGTTTTCTCAAAATCACCAAGTGTTCCTTCACCGTATCCCTTAATTCCTTCATCTGTGGTTATCTCAACCATGAAAAAATTCCGCCATACTGCAGCTGCAAAATAAGTCTTAATATCCTTTATCTTCATAACATGTTATTCAATTGTTCTATTAATTTCTTTTTCATATTACATCTATTCGTATTTTTTCATCAGAAGATTTTAATACAGTAAGTTTTTATTAAATTATGATATATACTACTAGGCATTTTGATGTGTGTTTGGTGGTGATCTTATGAAAGGTGCAATTATAGGAAAAGAGATATTTTCTGATGAAAAAAGTGCGGTTTACAACCCATCCTCGGGCGAAATATTAGATTATGTTCCCTTGCTTGGTATCGATGAGGTCAGGCGCGCGATTGACTTAGCCGACGATGTTTATCATAAATACTCTATTGTACCTGCACATGGGAGAAAAAAACTGCTTTTGAGAACTGCGCAACTCATTAGGGAGTCCCAAGAGAATTTAGCTGTCATAATGGCTTCGGAAACAGGCCGCCCAATAAAAAGTTCAAGGGCAGAGATAGAAAGAACTGCCCAGATTTTTGAGTACTGCGCGTGGGAACTTTCTCATGTTCTCACAGGAAGTTTTATTCCTCTAGAAGTTTACGAATCACCTGCAAATAATGAAAATAGAATAGCTTTTGAAACGCGGGAACCGCTAGGAGTTGTCGCTTCGATCACCCCATTTAATTTCCCTGGTGCCAGTTTTGCTCATAAAGTCGCAACTGCTCTTGCGGTTGGAAATACCATTGTACACAAGCCCACTAAAAACGCCCCACTGACGCAGATTGAGTTAACGAGACTTATTCTTAAGGCAGGTTTTCCTGAGGGTTCTGTTAATGTAGTTACTGGCAATTCGAGGCTGATAGGTGAAGAATTCTCAGTTAATAACAAGATAAGACTTCTGACATTCACCGGTTCATCTGATGTCGGACTTGAACTGGCAGCCAAGAACATGAAACGTGGAGTTCGATCGATCATGGAACTTGGGGGAAGCGATGCACAGGTTATTCTGGATGACGCTGAACTGTCGACTGCAATAGATAAGGCAACGTTCGGGAGATATGACTACGCTGGACAGTTTTGTAATTCAACAAAGAGGTTGATAGTTTCAGAAAACGTGAGTGAGAAGGTTGAAAAAATAATGGCCGATAAGATCTCGTCAATGATAGTCGGTATTGCAACAAAGGAGGAAACAGACATCGGACCTCTCATTACTGACGAATCTGTTAACAACATGAAAATGTTCCTTGAAGATGCCTTATCTAAGGGATCAAAAGTAATCTATCAAGGGAAAATCCCGAAGAGTGGATTCTTTTTCCCCCCCACATTGGTTAGAGTGTCTGCTGGAAACACCAGGATGATGAATGAGGAAGTGTTTGGTCCAATCCTTCCAATACAGACGGTATCTGATGATGAGGAGGCCATAGAGATAGTAAATTCTTCCAAATATGGACTGAACGCTGCAGTATTCTCTAAGAATTTCAGCAGGGCGTATAAGATTGCACGAAAACTGAACGTTGGTACCGTAATCATAAATGATACAACCCGATTGAGATGGGATAATCTTCCGTTCGGAGGCCCAAAAATGAGTGGAATAGGAAGAGAGTCAGTTTCCGATACGATGTTAGAAATGACAGAACCAAAAGTGATAGCCTATACACTGGAGAAATAGTTGCTATACAAAACGAAATCAGGAGAGAGATAAAAATGATTGATCTCAGAAATAAGCACGTAATAATAACTGGAGGAACGCATGGAATTGGAGAGACAACGGCTAAGCTTTTTAGCGATCTTGGCTGTTCGGTCTTGATCGTAGGACGAGATGATGAACGTGCCGGTCAGATAATAAGAGAGTCCAAGGGAGGAAATATTAGTTTCAGGAAATGTGACCTCTCCAACAGAAGGGAAGTGGAAAGCCTTGTGGGATGGATTGATAATCTGGGAGAAATTTTTGACGTTCTCATTAACAACGCATCCAGAAACTCAAGATATAGTGTGCTCGACATCTCTCTATCGGAATGGGACAGCATGATCCAGCTCAATTTAACCTCAGTTTTATTGCTGTCAAAGCACTTTGCAAAGAAACTTAAAGATAACCATAAAAAGGGAAAAATAATCAACATCGGGGCTGTACAATCCTTCTTTCCACTGGACTCTTCACTTGCTTATTCAGCGGTCAAAGGCGCTTTGAGATCTATGACGAAAAGCATGGCAGTTGATTTAGCACCTTTTGGAATTCTAGTCTCACTTGTAATGCCTGGTCCAATTTACGCAAAGGCTGGAGATGATAAAGCCCCTCCTGATCTTGATTCAAGGTCTGCTACTTTGCTTGGGAGGATGGGAGAGAAACTTGAGGTTGCAAAATTGCTGGCCTTTTTAGCCTCTGATGATAATAGCTTCATGACAGGAAATGAAATAGTGATTGATGGTGGGCGGACAATTTCAAGGAAACCTGATCCTATTGAAATTAAAGAAGACGTGATATAGTGTGATTCATATACCTTCGACCAGCGATCCTGATCGGTTTATTATCACACTATTATTAATTTAAGAATAACGCACCTTCCGTTCGACGACAGAGTGGTGTTTACAAAGTTCTATATACTCTTTTGAGGATTCAAATTTATGGAAATTGTTGTAGTGGGATGCAGGGGGTTCGGAAAAGTTCATCTGAGGTCTATAAAGGGCTTGGATGTCAGCATTGTTGAGACAGACAAAGAAACTATTGATTTTTGCAGAAAGAATTACGAGATAAGAAGAGTATACTCAAACCTTGAAGAGGCTCTTCAATCAAGCGCAGAGATCATAGATCTTGTGGTTCCTCACACACTCCATAAAGAACTTGCAATAAAATCTATGAAAAGCAAAAAGAACGTTCTGATTGAGAAGCCCATTGCTACTAATTTGGAAGATGGAAGAGCTATGATTAGAGAAGCAAAGAATAACAATGTAAAGTTTATGGTAGCAGAACAATATTATTTCGACCCGGCGGTGAGAAAAGCAAGAGAGCTGATAAATGATGGCACTATCGGAAAGATACATACTGTTATCGTGAGAGATCAGAGATTTTATTCAAACACTGTATGGAGAACAAGGAAGGATAAAATGGGCGGTGGCGCCCTTATAGATGGTGGTATACATTATATAGAGACTATGCTTGACTTTGGAGGAGAGTATTTAAAAATAATTGGAAATTCAATCCATGGAGGATCAACTCTTGAAGGAGAGGATACCACACACGCTATTTTTGAATTCAAAAGTGGAGCTACCGGGCTCTTTTTCTATAGTTGGGGATATAAATACAGCCCGTTTGTCCCTGGTTTTGAAGTAATTGGCGAAAATGGGTCCATGTATGAAGATGTAAATGGAAGATCCCAAGATGATTTTAAATTTCCAACAAGGCATACTGCGTATGGAGACTTGATCGTAAATGGTAAGAAAATAACTTTGAAAAAATATGACGTATTCGAAGAAGAAATTAGTGGTTTTGTGGACGCTGTAAACAATGACTTGGAAGTGCCGTACTCTCCGGAAAAAGCCTTGAGAAACCTTGAGGCAATATTAAAAATATACAACCAGTGACTGCACTACCTGTCAGTTATTTCCCTTTTTTTCATATTGATACCTTAAACTTCAATTATTCTCAACCTCTTCCACTTGGCTAGGGTTGGTATCGCCTGGGTTGATACGCGGATTTCTTCTTTAGATAAACTCAGGATAAGAATAAGCAGAGTTCGATAAGAGCGAATGCCCACCTTAGACCCTTTATGCAAATGGGCTTGGCCGGACTTTCTTAATTGAATCCAGATATTTAAAAAAAGTCCCATAACAGGAGAGTTTTAGTGAGACGCTATGGCGGCAAAAGGATGGTTACGTAATTTGACTACTATTGTTGTATGATAGTGTAAAATACGCAGTCTCTGAACAGATGTTTTGTAGGACTATTTTGGGTATACAAAAAACGCTGAGAAACGGTGTGGGACAACGGAGATTCTCTGAAAGTGATCTACCGGTCTATCGCCCCATAGGTGAGACGGAAAAGTTTATGGCTATTCTTCGTTATCTAAGTGTCGTGTACAAATACCTATTGGAGTACGATTCCCAGTCGGATGCTGCTTATATACGAATGGTCAAAGGCAAGATTTCCCGAACCATAGAGTTGGATGAATACACTTTTGTTGATCTTGACAAGGATAACAGAATCTTAGGAATGGAAATTCTCAATTTCTCGAGCAACAAGGTCAGTATCAGCCAATTGATAACTAAGCAAATTGGGAACGTGGTATCGATGGCTAAATGATTATTAACTATTCCGCGCAC
>JAJYDZ010000095.1 GCA_021790415.1 Thermoplasmata archaeon
CAAAACTAGGATAGGGATTTGTCCTGATAACATCTATATTTCACCCTAAAACGGTAATTCGTCCTTCTATATAAATCTTGCAAAATTGGGTTCTGTTAACTTGTTGAATGCTAATCATGGCTGTTAATAATCGGATGCTGGAAGAGGTTATGACAAGAAGCAAAGTTCTCTTCAATTTCTACTATATAAATGCTCTTATAGTGCTAATTTATAGAGTGGCTGATGCCAAGCAACAACAGTAAAAACCAACGAACTTTGATAAGACAAAGTGGGACCTACATGGTGTCACTACCTAAAGACTTCATCATAGAACTTGGATGGAAATCTGGAGATAAGATATTAGTCGAGAGAAACGACCATTCGGTTGTTCTCAAGGCGGAAAGCCCTGTAATCTATTCTTTAGGATATGGGGGGAAAACCAAGGAAATTATGCTTGACCTATTGAAGACCAATAGAATAACCGATTTAGTCGATATTAGAAATCACCCTTTTAGTTGGAATAAGAACTTCTCTGAAAAGAATCTAAAAGAGGGTCTTGAGACTAATGGAATTCGGTACGTGAATCTCCCTAAACTCGGAGCGCCGAAGGGTATGAGGGTCGAGATCAAGGAAAATGGTAATAGAGAAAAGTTCTTTTCGGAGTACTCCAATTGGCTAGACTCTAATAAATCATACTTGGATATTCTTGACATACTGGCTAGAAAAAATCCAACTGCAATCATGTGTCTAGAAGCGGATTATCGTAACTGCCACAGAAGTATTATAGAAAAAAGGCTGAAAGAGAGAGGATATGAGGTTATCCACCTATGAGCTTTCTACAGAAGAGAGTTTTGCTTACTGTAAAAGCTTATCCGGAAAAGAGCAAACACTACGGGGCAGTTGTTTGCACGGCAGGCATCACTGACAGTGGCGAATTTGTGAGGCTTTATCCTTTCCCTTTTGAGAACTTCAGAGGTGGCAAAAATATCCGCAAATATTCCTGGATAAGTGTAGAATGTGAAAAGGCTTCTGAATATCTGAACCGAAAAGAAAGCTATAAAGTAAGATATAGCACATTGAAAGTATTAGGTCATGTTGATACAGGGGATGATAGGTTATGGAAAGAAAGGAACGAGTTAGTTCTTCCTTTGTTGTCTCATTCAATGGAAGAACTTGAAAAGAGATCAAAGGTCGATTACACATCCCTAGGTTTGATTAAACCAAGAGAGATCGTAGATCTGACCATAGATGAAAAAGAAGGAACTGATGACCAAGAGAAAGAAATACTAAGGGAAGTTCAAATGACTCTAGATGGTCACGCTAGAACAGATTTAGAAAATATCAATTATAATTTCAGATATCACTTCTTCTGTGATGACCCAAATTGCAGAGGGCACAGTATCATGTGCGAAGATTGGGAAATGATAGAAGCATGGAGAAAATGGCTTAGAGAGTATGATGAC
This sequence comes from Thermoplasmata archaeon, assembly GCA_021790415.1. The sequence goes on from JAJYDZ010000095.1 coordinate 1,443, forward strand.
AGAAATACAGCTGTTCAAAAGTTCAGGGAGAAATATTTCGATTTTATGTTGCAACGGAACATTCACTTTTTTGTAGGCACTCATTCTAGATTCAATACATGGCTGATAATTGGGCTATATTACCCACCACTGATGATTTGAATAACACCTGACCCCAATTTATAGGAGGGGATTGGGATATACTTTAATCCTCAATGATATTTTCATAGGTAATTATCATGGAATCAAACGCACCAAAGAGGACTGAAGTTGATTTTGAGACAATAAAGGAAATGGTTGAAAGGTATAAAGTAATCAAAGGGACAGAAGAGATCAAGAAGTACAATGAAGAAATGACAAAGAAAGACTTCATCCTTCCTCTTTTCGAAGCATTAGGTTGGAATGTCTACAACAAGGCCAAAAGGCTTGACAGAATTACGGCAGAGGAGACAATATCCAAAAAGAGAGTGGATTACGGTTTCTGGCTAAATGAAACTCCAAGATTCTATCTTGAAGCAAAGAGTTTAAAGGAAGCAGACATAGTATTTGGAAAGGGTTATGACAGACAGGCTATCAACTATTCGTGGCTCAAGTCATGCAACTGGGCTGTATTGACAAATTTTGAAACTCTAGTTGTCTATAATGCAGAAAGACCAGAAGGAGAATGGTTTTTCACTCTGAAAGCAGAAGACTACTTGGGTAGTGGAATGGAACAACTTGAGTTATTAAGCAAAAGAAGTTTCGAGGGCAATACTTTAGACCAAATTGCAACAAAATACGGTAAGAGAATACAAAGAAGACCAGTTGACAAGCAACTTCTCTCAGATTTGATACAATTCAGGGAAATTTTGAGCAAGGACTTGTTGAAGAATAACACTATTAGAAATTTAACGCAAGAAGATTTAGATGAATCCGTACAGAGAATTCTCGATAGATTAATTTTTATCAGGAACACTGAAGACAGAGGCTTAGAATCCAATGAGTTACAATCTAACTACAGACAGTGGTCTGTTCAGGAAAAGGGAAACTTAGTGAGAAGAATACGGGAAGTCTACAAGAGATATGATGAGTCTTACAACAGCAAAATTTTCTCTGAGCACCTTTGCGATTCCCTAGAAGTGAGTAATGAAAGTTTGAGAGAAGTTATTCAGGGTCTTTATTCGCCCGAAGGAACATATTCTTATGACTTTTCGGTCATAGCCTCTGATACACTTGGCAGCATATATGAACAATATCTAGGGAACATACTCAAAACAACACCAAAAAGAGCTAAACTAGAAGAGTCCAAGGTGCACAGAAAAGAACAGGGCATTTACTACACACCATCGTACATTGTCGATTATATAGTCAGGAACACAGTTGGGGAATTTACAAAAACTCATACACCGGAAGAAATTAAGAATGTGAAAATTCTCGATCCTGCCTGTGGCTCTGGGAGTTTCCTTATTAAAGCTTATCAAGAATTGGAAAATTACTGGAGAGAAAAATCCGATTTCAGCCAGCTCACTTTAGATAGCAAGGAGTTCTATTCAAAGAAAGTGGAAATTCTAAGGAATAATATCTTTGGAGTAGATCTTGACCCTAAAGCAGTCGAAATCACACAACTTAATCTACTTTTGAAAATATCTGAAAAGAAACAGAGATTACCTATCCTTCAAAATAACATTAAAGCTGGAAATAGTTTGATTGAAGATTCAACAGTGAGCGGCAAACCGTTTAGGTGGAATGAAGAGTTTTCAGAAATAATGAAAAGTGAAGGTTTCGATCTTATAATTGGTAACCCACCTTGGGTCTTTACAAGAGGAGAGCACTTTTCTGAGTCAGAAAAGGAATTTTTCGATAATTTTCTAGTCAGAGAAGGTACTGTACAGCAGAAAAGAGGCAAGAATATCCAGTCTGGCAAACTGAATCTATATTCCCTGTTTATTTTAAAAAGCTTGAAATTGATGAAAAATGGCTCTATTTTAGGATTTATTGTGCCCAACAATATCTTGAGAACAACCACGTATGATATCGTGAGAAAATATGTTTTGGATAATTGTAAAATCTTATCTATCGCTGATTTGAGCATCGGAGTCTTTGAGGGGGTAACTGCCTCCTCAGTTGTCTTGATATTGAGAAAGGAGACTGACAAGAAGAACAGGGATGAAAACGAGATCAAAATTATCTCAGAGATCACGAACCTATCAAGTGAACAATACAAGCAACACAAAATAGAACAACGTTATTTTTATGACAACCCAAGCTTTACGTTTAACATACTTTCGGACACAGAATCGGTTGAACTGACAAAGAAAATATGCTACAACGCCGAGAGATTAGGATCATTGTGTAAATACATCATTGAAGGAATAGTTGGTTCGAGAAAAAGAGATGTTTCAGATAAGAGACTTGACAACTCATACAAGCCCTTCTTAGTGGGCAAAGATATAGGGAGATATAAAATTGATTACAAAGGCAAATGGATCTGCTATGATAGAAATAGACTACACCGCCCACGACCCGAAGAAGTTTTCTTATCAAACAAGATTTTGATTCAGAGGATCAGTGGAGGCGATAATCCTTTGGTTGCTGCCTTAGATGAACAAAAGTATTATACCTTCGCATCAATAAACAACGTTGTACTAAAAGATGATACAAAATACGATGTAAAGTATATTCTGGCCCTCCTGAATTCTAAGCTGCTCAACTGGTACTATTCCGTTAACTTTTCGAATAGATCGGACTTGACTGTCAATATTTCTAAAACATTCTTAGACGAACTTCCAATCAAGGCTTGTTCGGAGTTAGAAAATCAATCTCTTTTGCACCTTGTAGACAAAATACTTTTGCTCAATAAGGAGTCAAAGGTACTCCTTAATAGAGGCACAGATAGAGAACACGAAGTCAAAGAACAGATAGACAAGGCAAAAATACAAATCGATAAGCTCATCTATAAAATTTATGGCTTGACTGATAAAGAAATAAGAATAGTGAATGGAATGTGAATCAACTATTTGAAGCGACATAAAGCGGATCAATGAGATAAGGGGGTTAGTTGTCTTTGGTATTGAAAGAAGAGAAGTTGCGAGAGTAAATAAAGAAGGGCCAGAAATCAAATTGAGACTGTCCCAGTTCCATGAAGGTGCACTTCAACCTTTTGGATGGAAAGACTGAATAAGAGACTTACGTCAGAGGTTGCGCAAAAGGTGTTCTTTTATATTTTCTCTATTGCTTTCGAAATTCGAAAATGGTTTTTCTCCAACATCTATTAATCGAGAAACTGGGTCTTTAGACAACTCTCCCATATTTTCAAAGACGACAACAGAATGATTTCTAAATTTTCTTGTTTGAAAATATAATAGCGTAATATTTGCGTCCTTAACGCGGTTCTCATTATCAATGGGAAATACGAGTATTGGCTCCCTTGATCCACTTATATAGTAAGGCACTACATACTTGGAATCTCGATCAATTTCTGGTTCATTCCAATTTACCAGCAGATGCTCTCTTGGAATATTCTCTTTCATAAATTTATAGAAGTCTTCAAGAAAAGTTGACTTAACTCTCTCTCTAGATAGGTAAGTTAGATCCATTATGTTAGTGATTCCTTGAATGAATGTGAATAATGCATTTCCATAGTCATTCTTAGATATCTCTATTTCTATTTCTCCAGTTTCAGTCAGGTTCATTGAATGGGATGCAAGTACTGCTATCAAAATATCATTTCTATTTCCTGAAGCCAAGTCATCGATGTCTTCGATCCAGTAAGACAAGTGCATTAATGTATGGCCCTCATCAGTCAACGCCCACGAATTTCTTTTCTTTACCATCACTATTACGTATGAATCCCCATCTTCAAATGCGAAAGGAGTTCCCACCACGAATCTGTTAATTCCTTGTTGAATTACTTCAATAGATTCGCATACTGAGTTCTTGAATTGTTGCTTCAAATCATCGATAAACTCATGATTATTTGTCATCTTAGTCGAACTCCGCTAAACGTGTTGGAAAGGTATTGCCCTGAACAATTTTGCAGTCCCTCAGAAAGACAATTAGACACTCCTCTATTGTATGGTATCTGTCGGTTTCAATAGCGTATCCCTCTATTCTGAAACCACCTCTAAGATATCTCTCTGTGGCAATATGCGTGTGAAATTTATATTCTATTACATTCCCTTCAATCTTGTTAGTATGTCTATGACTACTTCCATTATACCGTCTCAAATTGTAGAATTTATTGGTCTCTGGTACGTAATAAGACAAAATTATGGAAAAATCAAAAATGTTTTTTGAAGACTGCCTTATTTTTACCTTAAATTTGGATCCATCTATTCCTTGAACATCAAAGGTTGCCTTCTTCTGTCCGAATGAGGCCAATTTTAGGTTGCTAGTATCAATTTTACGCGTAGAAATCTTCTCCATCTCCAACAGATCGCGAATCTCATTGTCGGTAATGATTTCCGCGATAACCACCTCTTAAATTATTGAGTCCTATGCTACATTTTCTTTCGATGTAATCAGAATAACCTTTTCGTGATTTAGTCATGATTTTACTCCTTTCTCTCTCTCGATTTCTTCATCAAGTTTTCTTTGAACAAACCAAGATAAATTCATTGACTTTTTGACAATAAAATCTTGCTGATCTGCTCTTATTGTAATAGTTTTTTGAATAGAATGTCTTAGGGAATCTTCTTTCCTGGTCATATTATAAGTAAGTTACATATTAAACATATAAAAGTCTTTATAAGTATCATATAGATAATACATATAATACGTATAGTCTACAGCACTTCTGGTGTTACCACAATCACCAATTTGTTATCTCTGACTTCAATAGTCCAGTTCAAGCATTGCTTTTCCTTGGAGTATTCCAATAAGGACTTTTACACTTAGGACAGACTTTAGGATCATCTGCTCCACGTCTTAGCCATTCGTGACCACACCTATCACATCTATAGCCATCAAGTTTCACTTTTGCCATGATACATAATAACTAATCAGTATATAACAATTGGTATCATACAGATAGAAAAATATATATGCCTAATTGTATTATACAATTAGGTAAGTGGTTTAAATGGAAAATCCGAGAGAAATTAGGGGAAAGGAAATAGCATCTCATGAAGGATCAATCAAGAGAATAAGCGAAAACGAATATCAGGTTAGGTCACAGTCATTGGAGTTCACAGTCTATTCAATTCGACGAATGGAAACAGGATGGACTTGCAGTTGTCCAGATTATCAGACAAGAGGAGTCAGGTGCAAACACATCTTTGCGGT
>JAJYDZ010000096.1 GCA_021790415.1 Thermoplasmata archaeon
GTGTAGTTGTTGCGAATGCGGTATAATTTAATCGTAAATGTGCAAATTATTAATTAGAACTTAATCGTATCTTATTAATACATTAGAATTTAGAGGGTGTTTGTCATCACACTTATGAACTTAAGCGAAAAAAATGATGGAAACTATGAGAAATGCAGTAATTTGTCGGCAATAACACTTAATAAAAAGCCATCCTCCCAAAATGGAGGATTGACCGAAAGGTCAATGACATATTATGAACTCAAAAAGACTTCTCTCTTAAATGAAATAGATGTCAAGCTCTCGGCTGAGGAAGTTGAGTTGGCCAAAAATTTGACAATGCTGTTCCACGTCAATGTGATAGATGATCATATCACAGTTGAAGAGGAAAAGCCAGGTAAGGCAAGCAGAATATTCAATATATACATCAGGCAGAGTGGCAACGGTGAATTCAGATTATGGTGCGAGTATGACAATTCATATGAGTGCTGGCATGTTAAAACTGCCTGGACCTATCCTCATGTTCAGAAGATGATGATGCATTACAAGGATAAGACAAAACCCTGTGGACACTGCAAAACAGTTAATGATTCAGATGCTTTGTTTTGCAAGAGATGTGGGGTGAAGTTGGAGTGAAAATAGAATTTGAAGATATTAATATTGACGATAAATTTTTGGCTCATCACACTTTTTTCTACCATGAATAAACTTATGAGAATTAGCGTATAAGTTTTTTGACTTTAAAGGGAGTGAGATTTGTTTAGACTTATTTCTTATGAATACTCCTTTTAGAACTTCCACGACCACCTCTCTAAGGCTTTTTTGGCCAGCATATTACTTCGTTCTTCTATTTTACCAAAATCCCATGCATCAAGACTTGTCAGATCACTCGTAGTTGCAAATTCAGAATTGGAGTAATCATTCTTTTTCACCTCGAATAGTTTATTTGAATCACGTATATTCCACTCTCCTTTCATTATAGTTAAATTGCCGATCCTGTTCAGGTTTTCTTCCCACATTAACCGAATTTCTTCCTCGTTTTTACCTGTTCTCTGAAATAAATAGTGATACCATTCGTTGCTTAATTTTTGAGGCATTATGTGTTCTGTCTCGATTATATTGAGGTCTGGAATTGTCTCCCCAGTAGGAGCTGATAATTGCCAGAGTATGTACTTGGTTCTTAATTCCGATGATTTGAAGGGTTTAGTCTTGAAACTCGTTTCAAAAGTGATATTATCAGCTCCAGTCTTGAGTTCCTTTGTAAATCTTTCTCTGACTAGACTTATAGATTGAACAATGTCGTCGGGTTTGATATCATTCGAGAGATCATTATAAATCTGGTCAAGTGCTGCCGTAGCTTTTCCACAGATTCCCCATCTAATATGGAACGTTTCTATCAAACGCATGATTTCAATAATTTGCTTTTTTTGGATTTTGCCGTCTTCAAAGAGAGAAAATAGTTTCATTAGTAAGGTGTAGCTGGGTCCAACTTGAACCATTGCAAGATGCGAAAGCGCCAAATTTATTTCTGGACTACTGAACCCCCTTTCAATTATCTTCTTGTAGATGGAAGCTTTGGAGTTGATATCTTTCACAAAATCAACAGTCTGATCAACTGTAAAATCCTGCACCTTTGCCTTAGTTGTTTCATATAGCTTAGTTTCGGCAATCTTTCCCTGATATCTAGACATCGTGTAGCGTCTAAGGAACTTCACATGCTCGTTACTTCCTATTTTCTGGTACATTTCGTTCCAATTCTGGATAGTCTGGTCAATTGTTTCTTCTTGCGCGTTAAGAGATTTTAATCGCATCAGGATAAAATTTTTAATAAGATCTAAAGCAGACAACTCTAAACCACGGTCATTCAAGGTTTCGAATAATCTAAAGGCATTGAAGTGGCTCTTAGCATTTATGTGAATGATGTGTACCTTGTCAAGTAAAGTATCTAAGAGTGTGGAATCACAAGCATTTTTTTTGAAGAAGCTATAGCATTCAGTAATCAGATTTTCTTGAGTATTATCCTCGTGCTTTAATATTCTGATGAATGTGTTGTTGTCTTGATCTATAAGGGCAAGCTTTGGTATTAATTTCTCCATTTTCCCATCTAATTCTCTAGAAAATAGGAATGTTTTATTAATGTGATCAGCAAATGATGTATTATCTTTCTCATTTTCTGAGTCCCTTATTGCAGAAAACCAGATTAGTAACGTTGCCAGCCTTTGCTGCCCATCTACAACCTCATAATAATTTACTCCCGGTCTGTGCTCCTCTGGCACTAAGACAATAGATCCCAGAAAGAGGTCTTGATTTGCTGTTAGACCTTTAACATCATCGATTAAATCCTGCCATTGTTCCTCTTGCCATGCATACGGTCTCTGATAAAATGGAACTTTATAGGCTTCTTGGGCTGGCTCCAGCAACTTTCTAACGCTCATATCGACAGGATCTATAAATGACATAATTTACACCTTGGAATGCTAACGTGCCTTCCACTATGTAGTACAGTTAAAGGATATGTATAGTTTTTTGCCTATTCAGCGAATCTTAATAGACATTAAGTGGAGTACGACTTTTCACTTAACAGCTCTTTTTTGGAAGAATTAATTGTAATATTGACAATTGGTGCAAAATTCGTCCCGTCCATAGAGCGTTTTTATTATTTTGTCCATAATTGGTTTCAACGGATTAGCGTATTTAATCATAAAAGCATGAGATGTGGGCTAATAGAAGCCGTTTATCTATGTTCTACAAGTTTCTGGATGAAAATATAAGTTAAAAATTAATCTTTTTTCATCAAAATGATATACTCCTTAGTCATTGTATCATCAAGCTTTCCCACCTTATTAGAAGGACTGTTCTTGGATGGCATTCTCTTGTTTGGTATTCCCCGTGTAAAAGTCTCAAAATGCTTGAACCCATTGCTTTCAAAGAAACATACTATTGATTTGTCAGTTGGAAGTAAAACACCTGCTACCTTCCTATTGGCTACAACATAGCAAGCATAACCATCCTTCTTGATTATGGATGAAACATTATTAATCGAATTTCTAAGGTCTGAGTAGAACGAGTAAACCTCTAAAGACCTTTTGTGATTGATTTCATCCACTTCCCTTATGCTTTCATCAAGTTCATCACATCCGAATATGATTGGTTCTGATTTCTTTCCACCCATCGAAACAGAATCTACATTACTCCTTAAAATTCCCAACCACTCCGATGAAAGTTTTGAATACTGGCCATATGCAACTGTAGTGTGAGAATCTCCATAGGGTGGGGATGTTATAACTATATCTACTGAATCTTCTCTTAATATATTTCTTGGAATTTGATTTACAGTATTGGCAAGATAGATCTTAGATGATGGTTTGTACTTTAGTTCGGTCATCTTCTTATGATATGCCTCATAACCTTTGAAATTCCTAAACAATTTCTCTTTCATTATGGCAAATGCGTCAGGGTTATGCGTTTTTAGTTTTCCCTCATTGTATCTGTATAACTTGAACTCACTCTTTCTTGTGTTTGAACTTTCTCGTATTGTTTCACTGGCCGTAACCTCAAAGAATTTCCTGATCTTAGGGTCCTTGATTTTGCTGATATATCTAAGGATTAAACCTATACTTTTTATTACATTTGGTTTAAACCAGAATTCTAGATTTTCCTTGACTATTAACTTAGGCTTTCCTTTAGGAATCATCGTAAATTCCACGAAACGGTCTATCTCATTGTTTAGTGCATTAGGATCAATACCATATTCAGTTTTTGCCTCTGAAATCAATTTAGCCAATGGGTTTATATCAGTTCCAATTACATTCAGCCCTGCCATCAATCCTTCTACTAAAGAACTACCTGAACCACAATAGGGATCGAATAAAATGCTACCATCCTTCTCTTCAAGCAGCTTAATAATGTTTCTTGGTATTTGTGGAATCATCCTTGCGGGATAGTCATGATAAATGTGAGTGAATTCTCTGGTATTCTCGTTCAGAAATGTCCAGTCCACTTCCTTAGATTCTTGAATCATAATTTCTCCATTTTTGGTATTATTCTATCTCTATAGGCAAAGCAATCTTGAATACTTGCCTCAAGAACTCTAAATGCGGTTCCATGATCGTGAGGTCTTCCTTCATTTCTACTTCCCTTTGGATATATTCCAAGCCTTAATTCAACCTTTACGGTACCCTTACTAATGAGTGTAACAAATCTCTCAAAGGAAAACCCCATCAAGACCCAAGCTTCATTGTAATTGAACTCTTCTTCTCCTCTGCTTCCTCTTGTATCAGCTTTTACAAGCAAAACTCTATACATCTTAGATTCAAAGGATTTTTTGAGGGTTTCATAACTCCAACCTCCGTAGTGTTTTCCCTCAACATTCTTAATATCAATACGATCTGGTGTTACAACAAGCTTTAAAGAAGGGATGCCTTTGATTTCAGTTACTCTATTTCCATATAGATCAACATGAAGGTTTTTCTTGGTCGCATCATTGATGCTTGGATATCCATAATCTTCTAGAAGGTTTTTAATTGATTCGCTGGGTGTTGGACTCTTTGTGAATAGTGTAATCATTGAGGAAGAATTCTTGCGTATTGATTTTAATTCTACCTTTTCACCATTTGGTCCTGGGAAATTGTTCTCTTTGATACCCAGTAAATCTTCTAGGGTTTTTCCGATACCGGTATCATGGGTTCTGTTGGAATGAATCCACTGATTGCTGATTTCATTCAATCGATCAACTAATTCATTAAACCCTTTCATTGTGGTGTGTAATAGATGAGCATATATATTAACTTAGCAAAATCTTTACCTCATCAGAGAGAACCTAAACTTTGGTGGTCCCAAAATGGTATAAAGTTATCTAATAGATCGCATTATTTTTAAATGGTAAAAATTAAGTTTAAAGACAGACAGGTTACCGGAAACGTGGTCATTTAGCAAGTATCTTAGTCAGGGTAGTATCAAGTATGTCTGTTTATTAGGATCCTGCTTTTGTTCAGACTCCTATATTAAAATGAATGGTGAACAAAGTAATTTCTATCAACGGATATGAGACAAAAATAAGAGATGTAAGAAGCAACCTGAGTCTTCTGCTAAATTCAATAGATCAATCGTTTCTTCGTAAAATTACTGTTCCTCAGGTATTTCAGTCAATCTTATTAAAAGTCATTTATTTATTTGTTGTGATAGCGTTGCTTGGTATTATTTTAGTTGTTCCCGAAAGAAAAGATCTTTTCAAATTATAATTTTAGGAATTACACGCCCATACGGGCGTTCTTAAACTTTAAGTCTTTTAGTTTGAAATACTTTGAAAAATCATAATAATACAAATGTTTTATATATTTAATTTGCTTCTTTACCATATGCCCGCATCATTATATGAAACCTTAATAAGGGAGTACTTAGAAACCGAAGGCTACCTAGTATATAACAATCTCAAAATACCAAAAAACGAGAAACTGCCAAAAGGCAAGGAGATTGACATTTTTGCATATAGTCCAATTAAGGGATCAATAATCGGTGAGGTAAAAGCCTCAAAACCTAATGAAAAAGTCGTTATGGAGGAAGCCTCTAAACTGAACAAGGAAGCAATAAGGGCTCATATTAAAGAGACATATGGGATAAATGATTTCAAACTTGTGTTATATTGCTGGAACCTATACGGGGACTATAGAGAAATAAGAAATAAAATTAAAAAATTAGGCTTTGATGATATCATAACATACCCGCAAATTGTCAAGGCATTGCTTGAAAATGTCAAGAAGTCAAGAGAACAAGATAGCTGGTTTTATGATGTAAATCGTCCTAACACTATCTTACTACAAATTATATATGACGCCATAGCTCACGAATCCGAATTTTTAAGCCTAAAGGATTTTGAGTAATAGTTACCTTTGAATTTTGGAGTCACATAAATTTAAATGGGTGTTTCCTAAAACATCCTACCGATTAGTTATGCAATTTTTATATTAATGCTTAGAGTTCGGTTTTTTTAAAATCCAATTCTCTATCTTTGAGGCTAATTAATGTCGGTTTATACTGAGCTAGTTGAAGGGTATAGAATCTTTAAAAATTCAACAATTACTGAGTTTCCTATTCTAGCTTCATCAATTGTTGTATCAGTGCCTTTAAAATGAACTGCAGGAATCCTAAACGAGTTAATTGCGTCTAGCTTATTGTACAAGCCTATATTCTCTAAATCTGTTCCTTTCAGAGACCCCAATAATTGACCGAATGTCTTTTTATTCATATCTTCTTTCCATTTTCCCAATCTATTCAAATATATCCTAATAAGACCCTCAAGAATTTTTGTTCCAACGGAAATTGAAGCATTTGGAAGTTTTTGAGCAATACAGATGTTTAATTCATTTATGAGTGTTAATATTTCCATCTGACTATCCCTTTGTAATCCATCAATTGCAAATGTAGGAATATCAAACTTTTTAAGTTCCTCAAAGAACTCAGTTCGCATAGTAATTTCTTGAATATATGGCCCCTTTGTAGAGTCGAGTCTGTCAGTCCAGTGAGCTATATATAGAATTCCTTCCAACTCTTTTTGTGCCTTGAAATCATAAGTATCTTTATAATATCCTGTGGCTAATGCAGCCCATTTATAATATCCATTGTTGTTTGTAGCTCCATAAAAAGTTTTGGACGAAGGCGCAATTGCATTCTTATTGAATGCAATT
>JAJYDZ010000097.1 GCA_021790415.1 Thermoplasmata archaeon
TATCACAAAAAAGATGAAACCTGAGCTGGTGGGTCACTGAAGAGGAAATCTCAGATTGCGATCAATGAGGGCCGATTTCTTTTAAGGCAATCGAGCAGAAAAGGCAGATAATGTAAAGAGAGGGGAGCTGACAAAATAGAGTTAAAATGATTGTCATAATAATAGTCTCTATGTCCCATAGCTTAGATTTAACTATTTTTTTCAAAAACATCTACAATCGTTCTTTTAATTTTGCGGTTGCGTCGGATGTTTCCAACTTTAAATATTAATCTCCCATCACAATAAATTCCAAGATAATTCAATACATAATTAATATATATGTATATTGAACAAAGAACAGCAATAAAGACCGTGGAACTGAATAGGATTGAATAATAGATTGATGCTTCACTTAGGTGAAGAATTTTCATTAAAAATATGAAAGTCAAGAATGAAGTGATAGCTATGAGAGCTATGGAAAGGTATCCAGCAGCTCTGTTCTTTCCCTTAATACCCTTAATAGTGCAATTTTTAGGATCATATTTCCTATCTCCTACTGTTATTTGCTCTGCTGAGAATTCGACTCTAATCTTAGACTTCATTACAAATACAGTTCAATAATATGATATTATATTTAACAATGTTTTTAATCTCTAACCCGCAAGTTTATCCGTTATATGATTTGCAATTTCTTCTTTTTATGGCGGTCACTTAACCCCCTGATTAATGCATGAATTCCATATTTCAAAGAAACACAGCTATTACCTTCATGAAATAAAATTGAAGAAAGCGATAAAATAAACACACCCTAACTCCAGTATTTATATGTAGATGAGGAATTATATTGGAGAAAGAATTGCGGAATAGAAGGATGACATAAGGTAGTTAGTATTTCTCATCGATAAAGGTTGCTTGATTCACTATGCTCTGTCTCATCTCTCCTATAAATAATATTAATCGAATATAGACCTATCCATAAAGAAAGGTCTAAGAAATTGCATCCTTATCTCTTTTTTTAATATGGTAGTTTCTCATCATTGAGAGTAATACCTCTGTCTTAGCCTTCCTGTTTATCAGAGGTATTCTTTTCTAAGACGCTCACTTAACCTCTTCAGAATGTTGGCCCTAACTTGCGTAACGGAAACCTTAATTTTGGCTAAAAAATCTCAAATAGATTAAGGAGTGCTTTTTCTCCTCCTTATCAGTACAACTGTAGTGAGTATTCCTGCAGTAGCAATAACCCCGCCAATTAGGGCATATGTTCCCAGATCAGGAGGGTCGGGTGATTTAAAAGGACTCTCGATGTATATAATGCTTACAGATCCTGAACCGAAGTTTGTTACATATGGATAGCCATTGGAAGAATCAAATGCCACCCCATATGGATTCACTCCAACTTGAATGTCCGAAATAACACAGTTTGTTGAACCGTTTATTATGCAGATTTCGCCTGTATCTGAAATTGAAACATATATGTAACCGTTTTCTGAGTCAAAGGTTGAACCGATCGGGTCCGATCCTAAGTTAATTGCTGAAACAACGCTATTGGTTGAACCATTTATCACTGAAAGGCTGCCGCAATAAGGGCTTGTTTGACTAGAAACGTTAAATGAATTTCCTTTTGTAACGTATATGTAACCATTCAACGAATCGAAGACTGCCCCAATAGGATCTAATCCCACCGTAATATTTGAAACAACCTTATTTGTTGTGCCGGCTATGACAGAGACGCTACTGGAATTATAGTTACTGACGTATGAGTAACCGTTCAAGTAAATCATATGTTACTAATCGATACCAAAATTCTCTGTAATTGAAAGAATGGAAAAGTCTTTGAATTATTAAAATTGCTGTTTTTATCTATCTTTTGATGAGAAGAAGAACAGAATGGCCTTAAGATAAATAGATTATATTTCTTCTACTCGAATAAGAAATTGTAATTGTAATTTGTGATAAATTCCTGAGATTCACACCTTCTGCACTTTCCAGTTCCTTGTTGAGCAACCAATTTCTGTTCCAAGAAATACAAGAAGGAATGATATTACAAGCATAATCAGAATGACAATAACAGGACCGAAGGGAATTCCTATTATTCCTGCAAGCAGGGATGCTTCCCCTATCCTAAATCCCGGTTGGTAAACAAGTATGGAAAAAAAGACACCTATGGCACCAAATATACCGGCAATGGATGCTTTGAATTCTCTGCCTGCAAAAATAAGCCCTATTGCCAAAGCGGGAATGAAGATAAGATACCATAATCCATATACCGCAAGAAGGAGAGATGAAATGAGATTTACAGCATAAGCAAGAAGAAATAACACTTTTTTGTTCATGGACTTTCACCTCCCGGATACATATAGAAGAACTGTGCAGGTGCTGTCAACGGGATCAACCGGTAGTAAATGCCATCGTTCCATGGGACGAAATCGTTTTCATAATACTGGCTTATGGGATTCTCCGATATTCCCCCCGGGTATATTCCAACGCTGGTATATGCATGCGACATGTTTGCAACCATTCTCCATGATGGACCAAAGTCGGAAATTGTTCCATATGCTGCATTGATTGTGTTGCCGTCTCCTGCAGCAGGTATTTCAGATGTGTTGAATGAGTTGATTCCAAAGAGACTTGACAGATAGCGTTTATGAATATCCCCCCACTGCCATGAATTTGAAATTTTTCCGTATTTATTATTTAGGTATGATAAGGTTTTGTTGAGTGCAAGCATCATCTGGCTTGTGGCTGTTTCATGAACTCCGGTTACCGGGTTTGAGAACCACTGAACATCGGGATAGTTCATTGTCCAGTTCACCAAATCTTCTATTAGTGGCCCATGGTAATAGTCGTCACTTCCAAGGAAGAATGATACCTGACCAAGACCCTCAGATGCTGTGATATTATAATAGGTCATATAAGGAGAGAAAACATCATTTACAAAATTCTGTATCCAGTAGTAATATATTGTTGCGGCCGTGGAATTAATTGTCATGTTACCGTTCCAGTTCTGGAGTTCATTGTATATGGTTGAGTTCCCGAAACCTGTCTCCTTCATTGCGCTAATAAGCTTGGGTAGGAATATGTTTGTTGTATAATCGTGAATTGTTAATTGAACGGCCTCCATTTTGGCTGTATCAAAGCCTTTTGTTGAATTTAACAGAAGATGAATTTCATCTGCTCTGTATCCGGATTCGTAGTCCCAACCAACGTAATAAGGATAATTGCTTGAAACGGTTATCTGGTTTGCGGAGAATACATAGCCTCTTGATGGGTTGTAAAGATATGGCTCCTGATTGATTGGAATAAAGCCAACCCAGTTATATCCTCCAGTACCTGGTAGAATACCCCTTGGATTCCCCTTTTCAATGATAGGGTAATCTCCATATGGAAAGATACCGATGTTTCCATATATGTCGGCAACAGCCCAGTTCTGTATTGCTACCTTAAAGTATTTTGAAGCGTTTTGCTGAAACTGCATTACGCTGCCTGTCTTATCAATATGGAGGAAGAATGATATTTCATAGTATGGTGACAATCCTGTCCAGTCCATGGCTATGGGGAAGCATCCATTCTGAACGAGAACCCCGTTATTAGCCCTTTTAACTTCTATTTGAACACTGTGAGCCCCCTTAACATTTATGGTTTCGTTGTAAATTGTAAAATGAACCCATGAGTTGTTAGAATAATAGTACCATGGTCTTGACTCATTAACCGACTCTTCGTAAAAATAGGTCTCCTGAACCTGTCCGTTTGTTGCCCCCCATCCAACATTTGGATTGTGCCCCAGAATAACCCCGGGAAATCCTGGGAATACCACGCCAACAACATTCTGCCCTGGAGACACAAGCTGGAAACCCATCCATATGGAAGGAACGCTTGTGGTAAGATGTGGATCATTCGCTATGAGGGCTGACTGATTATTAGTAAGGGGGCCGTTAACTGCCCAGTCATTGCTGCCGAAATCTTTGTATGGGTATCTCATGCTTGTCAGCAATTGCGAAAGTGAAAGCCCGCCGACGTTTGCAGAAGATGTTCCCATATTGGTGAACGGCTTGGTGTAATTAGACCATGATGCATTGTAAAGACTAAGGTTCGAAATGTCCCCATGTTCATTATAAACGGATGGATTAACAGAATATGGTACAATAGGATTCTGGACCCCTGCAGGGTAGGCCGGATATAAGGCCTTCACCACATTTTCCGGCATCTTTTCCAGTGCGTAATTGAAGTATATTGGATCGAGACCGCCTGCACTGTTTTCCCAGAGAAATAGCTGCTGTACCTCCAGAACATCTTTTATTGTCCAGAGTTGTGGAGAAAATGAGAGAACCTTGAACAGTATGGGCAGTTGAGCAGGATTCAGATTGGAGATGTATGCATTAATACCTTCAACGAAATATTGAAGAGCCAGATATGTGGTACCTGTTCTTGATAGATTGTTGAGTTCCTCCTGTGCAACCTGGTTATCCATCAATTCTCTGTAGAATACGTCCATGGATACTACTGATGGACCAACAACGCTTGAAAGGTTTCCCTGAGCAGTCAGTTCAAGAATTGTCATCTCTTCAAGACGGTATTTTGCTTCAAGGTATCCCTGCTCATAATAGACACCTCTTGTATTATTGGAAGCAATGCCTATGAAACCATCGGATTGCATGTTTACAATAATATTTGATGTTTCACCATTTACATTTACTGTAAGGTTCTTCTCTCCAGGGGAATAAGGTAATGGACCGGGTGCCATAATGCCGGTGGCTGGATTCAGCAGTTTGTAAAATGGCGGAATGCCTGCAAATGATACACTTATCATGACAAGGACAATGGCTATGGATATGATGGAAACAATGAATCTCGTTTTTGAACCTGTAAAGGACATTGAATAGCAATGTGCAAGATGATTAATTAGCTTTACTCTATATCTCGCGCGAATCTATTGCATATGAGTTCTTTTCCATTGTCACTCTCTTGAAATGAAAAATTACCATGATCTCTGCAGACTGGGCAATACCCAATAATATAAACTTTTCATTAGCACATGTGTTATGACTCCATAACACTTGACTGGCTAAATGAAATCCCAGACATCTGGTGTGTATGGCAATATATATTTTGTAATGATTCTTCCACCCATCTTCCTTGTTAAATTATAAAGAACTGAATAATATTCATAGAGCAATGAACTTGGGAGAAAAACTGTAACTTCAAGATTTCCATCCTTTGGTTTGATAAAGAACCTCAGCCTCATTATGTGATCACGGTTTGATGCATCTCTCACTAACTCCAGAATTTCATCGGTCAGGGGCATTTCAAAGATACCGTCCTCCTTTGATATCACATTAATTCCTTTTATTAATTTGGTTAAATCTGAATTGCTGTACATCACAGCCTGGAATTTGCCATCACTCATCTGGCTGTTCTTAATTTCAACCAATGTATTCGCGTTATTTGCAAGTTCGGACAAGGCTTTGTTTTCCCCCTCAAGCTTTACAACATAAGTGACAAGCGACACGGGATATTCAGAATTTATGAGATCCATTGTCTTTATTATTCCAGGATTCGGTCCGAGCCATTCAACTCTGGAATTTTCCAAATCGCCAGTATAAGCTGAGAGGTTCTCTGATACATCGGGCAAGTGTGTACTGTGGAATCTGGCATATATATTCAGGAAGCCGTTGTTCATGTCTGATCTGTTGATAATAAATGAAGGGATTTCAATGAGCTTGTTCACAATCCTGAGGTCTTTGACATTGTTTATCCTTGAATCTATGACAAAAGAGTTTTCTTTTTCAATTCCCTGAAGTGTTTTCAGAACGATTTCAAGCCTCTGGTTTTTTTGTTCCTTGGGAAAATATGTGCTCATCCATGTTTCTTCGTTGCGGTTGAATAAGAATACTGGGAATTTCCCTTTCAATTCCCTGGTGAGATTGAAAAGTTCGGTGTTTTGCCTTAGACGGAGGATTACCCGCATGTCGAGTTTTCGATCTATGTCTCTTACCAGCATATATAAGCAACATGTCAATATTTAAAACGTTTTGCTATTAAATATTGTAAACTCTTGTATAATGCCTAAAATTCGCATTATCCCTGAATATTTGACCTATTTTAACATTTGAGAGGGGAAAATTATACACCCTTAGTGGTATTAGGATGTTCTTATACTGTTGATGAATCGGAAAAGTGATACTTTCACTGGTGCATACGATATATTCATTCAATTCCTATTCCCCCTGATTTTATGTTTTTGGTCCGACTATAGAATGTACCATGTTAATCTAAATATTTGTGCCAAGCTTGACCGCCTCGAGAAATGCAACTATTATAAACACGGATCCAAGGAAATAATAGATAGTTTTATCTTCCATTCCAAGAGCTCTTCTCGCAAAATATAGTCCGGAAACTAGTGATATAACCCCTATGATTAATCCCCCGATTATATCAACGCTGTTGAGTACGAGATAACCGGCGGTACCGCTCATTGCTGAAACAAACATGGATAGAGTGGCAGTTCCCACCATGGTCTTGGCATCCAGTGAATATAAAAGCATCATGACTGCTATGAACATTATGCCACCGCTGGTTCCAAGCGTTCCGGTCATAATACCTATTGGTAAGCTGATTAAAAATCCAAGACAATTTGGATGCGAAATATCACGATGCCTGATATTCA
>JAJYDZ010000098.1 GCA_021790415.1 Thermoplasmata archaeon
AACGTAGTCAAACGTTCCATTGTTTGCGTTTATAAGTTTTAGAACATAACTGGAAGAGGTTCCCCCATAGGCGCAATAATCACCATCAACATAAAAATACTTTGTTGTGGTAAAAACCATCTGATATTCGAAGTGCCCGAATCCTATCATACTCATATTGTTTCCATTAGTAGGATTTGAGGATGTTGATGTTAGTGAATTTTTCATACTGTTATTGAATTGTGCATTGGTATCGGACCAGGCACCGGATGTACTTGTTTGTTCCTCCCATTTTACAGTCGTTGAAGTTCCTGAATTGCCGAGAATACACGTTTTGAAGTTCCCATTTAAGTTGTAGTATCCATAGCTTAACACAGTTTGGTTAACTGGTATATCTGCCATAATTATGGGTAATGGTGCCCAGTATTGGTAATCATGCTGTGTAACAATGTTATTGCATCTGATAGTTCCTCCGCCACCTCCAATCTGTCTCAATTTATGAAGATGGTTGATTGAACTGTTTGTGCTGTTAATGGGCATAACAATTGGCGGTGAATTCATGTTAAAATAGATATTTGAGGAGAATGTGATAGGATTAAAAGAACTATCTCCGAAACTGCTGTTCCATGGATCAAAGGGAATGTTGTTATAGTATGTGTATACATACATCTTGTTTTGATAAACGAACTGGTAATCTGCCTGGAGTGTCATTGAGATTGATATGGTCTTTTCCTGTAGTTTTGTGTATATTTGTCTGTATTGTTTTATGATCGTGTGAAATACCTTGCTTAAGACTCCATGTATATTTCCATTAGCATCTGCAAGGGTTGAATTAAAAAGCTGAACATATATTGAATTGTTTGTGGTAGAGCCGTTTACAGTCATGGATTCATCACCAAGTGCTGCAAATGAAGGCATTGTTGCATATACATTCACTGTTATGTTTGACATATTGTATGTGTTGAATGGAGTATTGATATGGTACAATTGACCCATTGGCGAATATGAAGAATAAGAATCAGTTGTGTTGTTTATGAATGAGACATGGAAGTCAACTTCAGGTGAATGATACGATGGAGTTTCTTTGAAAAGATATGTTATTGCAGCAAATGACCCAGATACGAATATTAGAACAATTATAACTGACAATATAATCTTCTTTTTGCCTGAAAGAGCGGATATTCTTTCTATTCCTTTTTCAATCTTTTCTTTTATTAATGTCGTCAATGTGGGATAAATTTCTATTATATATATAGCGTTTTTTTGGTTATCTGGAAGATTCCTTGCACGTTGAATGAAAGCACACAAGATTTCTATGCAGAATTTAGTGATGGATATGGATTAATTGATTTGTGTGTTAAACATATTCCACACGTTTATACAATCTACATAGTTTATAAACAGCAAATTTTTAACTATGGATTCATGATTCGAAATGATAAATGAAGGCCAGCGAAATTTCCATATTTGATAGTGTTCCTGATTTCAAGGATTTTGACCTATATCCACATCAGGAACAGGCTATCCGTATTGTGGAAAATGGATCCAGTGTGATGGTTTCTGTTCCAACCGCATCCGGAAAGTCACTCATAGCGTACTATTCCATATACCGTACTATAAAGAGTGGATCAAAGGCCATTTATATTGCACCATTAAAAGCTTTAGCGAAGGAAAAATATGACGAAATGAGGGAACTTTTCGGAAGGGAATTCCGGATTGGCCTTTCCCTCGGAGATTATGATTCTGGACCAGAAATAATCAGAGGTTATGATATCATAGTATGTACCTCAGAAAAAGCGGATTCATTCGTTCATCACGATCCGGATTTTCTCATGGATATTGGTACCATGGTCATAGATGAAGTTCATAATATTGGGGACCCCACGAGAGGTCCCACTCTGGAAATGATCATCACCGCTGCAAGAACTGTGAATCCTGCTGTGCAGATAGTGGCTCTTTCTGCAACAGTGAGTAATTATGAGGAGTTGGGGCAATGGATGGGTGCCAAAGTTGTTTATAGCCAGTTCAGGCCTGTCCCGTTAAAAAAATACATTATGCACAAGGGAAGAATATTTCCCGAAGATGAAATGGAAGAACCCAGAGATGGTGAGATGGCAGATGTGATCCTTGAAAGCATTAAATCCGGAGGACAGGTTCTTCTTTTTTTCAATACACGGAAGAGGGCAGAAAAGTTCGCTGAAGAGTTGTCGGAGAATCTTTCAGAATATCTGCCAATGCCCCAGATTGATCTTGGAGATAATGATTCTGACCGATATTATGATAAATTAAAAGTTACAATGAAACATGGCATTGCATTTCATCATGCCGGACTTTCATACAAATTAAGAGAAATTGTTGAATCCTCATTCAAGGAAGGAAAACTTAAATTGATCACCGCCACACCCACACTAGCAGCAGGAATCAACCTTCCGGCCAGAACTGTCATTGTGAGAGATCTCACAAGGTTTTCAGATGGCTATTCATCATATATCTCCACCATGGAAGTGGAACAGATGATGGGAAGAGCTGGAAGACCTAAATACGATAAGGAGGGATTTGCCTATATATACTGCTCTACGAAGACTGCCTTTGAAAAAGGGCATGAATATTTCAGGGGTGAACTTGAGCCCATTAAATCATTCATGGGTCAGGAGAAACTCATGAGGTTCAATATTCTTGCATTAATAACAACAAGGTTAGCCAGTGATCTGAAAAGTATCATAAGGTTCCTTGACTCAACGCTCTTCGGAAGACAAAATATTTCACTTGATATAGAGGATGCGGTGATTAATGTTATAGAATTTCTCAAAGATAACGGGTTTATAGCAGAAACTTCAGGAAGATATTCCCCAAGTTCCTTCGGACAGCTTGTATGCAATCTTTATATTGATCCGGAGAGTGCAATTATTTTGAAGGAACTTTTGGAAGGTGATTATTCTGTGGAGAAAGCAATCTTCAATATTTGCATGACCCCGGATATGACAGGGTTTTATGTTTCCCAAAATGATATAACAGAAGTTTCTGCATTTCTTGATGCAATGGATGTGC
The DNA here is from genome assembly GCA_021790415.1 of Thermoplasmata archaeon. The sequence continues at coordinate 3,028 of JAJYDZ010000098.1, forward strand.
ATCAGTATGATGATGAAACATTGAGGGCAGCAAAAACTGCAATGATTCTCATTGATTGGGTAAATGAGGTTCCAATTATGGAGATCAGCCAGAAGTATGACATTGGTGCGGGAGATCTTGAAGGGAAGGTTTCTTCTGCTGACTGGCTTTCATTTGCCCTGTCAAGGCTTTCTCAAAAGTTCAAAAGAGATAAGATGCATGATTTTGAAATCCTGAACCTGCGCATAAAGGAGGGAATAGGATCAGAAATAATTCCTCTGGTTGCCATACCCGGTATAGGAAGGGTAAGGGCAAGAAGACTTTATAAAAACGGTCTGAAGAACCTTGCCGCTATAGCGGAAGCTTCGGTTTCACGCATATCATCGATTCAGGGATTTTCCACAAAACTTGCAGAAACAACAATTAGCGGAGCGAGGAGGCTGATTAAATCTGGACTCGCCTAAAACATTCGCAAAAATAAAAAAATCAAAAGCACAGGATTTTATGAAAAGCATATATGGAAAGAGCATAATGGATAGCAGTTACAAAATCGTTCATGATGAAGATTTTGTTTATTTCCCTCTTCTTGATGGAAGTAAAGTGGATGAGGAGATAGTTTTTCTGGTTCCCGAGAAGAATGAAAGAATGCCAACACCCAGAGGTCATTCCGGTGCTTTTGATGTAATTGGAGATATTGCAATAATAAGGGAAAGAAAAGATGGAAACGCCTCAAACATTGTTGAATTCATCAAAAATACGAAGAAGAATATTAGAGCAATATACATTGATCATGGTGTTGAGGGTGAATTTCGTTTGAGAGATCTTGAATTTGTTTTCGGAGAGGATAACCCCGAAACTATTCATCGTGAAAATGGCATAATGCTTTGGCTCAATGTGAAAAACGTTTATTTTTCACCACGGCTTGCAACAGAAAGAATGATCGTTGCAGGCAAGGTTAGAGAGAATGAGAATATACTTGACATGTTCTGCGGAGCCGGCCCTTTCACCATAACCATAATGAAAAATCACAATGTTAACGTGTTAGCTCTGGATAAAAATCCGGAGGCAATTAGAGCTCTGGAAAAGAATTTTTCTTTGAACAAAGTTAAAGGAACTCTCAAAACAAAGGTTTGCGACTCATGGAAAGAGATTGAGAATATTCGCAATATGGACAGAATCATAATGAATAATCCCACCTCCCGAAAAGTTGATTTTGAATTGATCAGGAATTCCCTTAAAATGAATGGCACAGTAAACTTTTATGAGATAAATTCCACTGAGGGGATTGCTGAAAGAATGGAATCTTTCAGGAGAGAACATTTCATGCCGGTTGAAAAGAGAATAGTTCATGGTTATTCCAAAACATCTTCCATGGTTTCAATGGAATTCAGGAGGGTAAAGTAATGAGCATCTCAAGGAAGATCGGGGATGTAACTGAAGAGGTTTACGAGAAGGTTCTGATGAGCCAGATCAAGAAATCTGGAGCTGTGCCGTCACACATAGGAATAATAACTGATGGCAATCGCCGGTATGCAAAGGAAAGAGGTATATCTCCAAACGAAGGCCACGTGAAAGGCAAGGAAAAACTTGAAGAGGTTCTTGAATGGTGCATGGAGATAGGAACCTCTGCAGTTACCATATATGGATTCTCAACTGAGAATTTCATGAGAAACCCTGAGGAAGTTGAATTTCTTCTGCATCTTATAGATGATTCACTGAATTCCCTGATGAAAGATGAAAGGGTTTCAAAGAACAGGATAAGAGTCAAGGTAATTGGCGAGCTTAAGCTTCTTCCTGAATTTCTTAGAAATACCATAGAAAGGGTACAAAAGGGTACGGAAACCTATGGTGATTTTAAACTCAATCTGGCCATAGGATACGGAGGCAGAGAAGAAATAATAAATGCTGTGAAGAAGATTGCAGAAGAAGTTAAAAACGGAAAAATTTCCGTAGATGACATAAATGAAGATCTTTTCCATAGCTACTTATATGATTCCTCTGTACCTGACCCCGATCTCATTTTCAGAACAAGCGGAGAGGAGCGAATTTCAAATTTTCTTCTCTGGCAGGGAGCATATTCAGAACTTTATTTTTCAGATATAAATTGGCCCGATCTGAGGAAGATTGATTTCCTCAGGGCAGTATATACATATCAGGGAAGAAAGAGAAGGTTCGGGACTTAGATGTGGGTAGGCGTTGATGATACAGATTCCCGCGATGAGATGTGCACCACGTACATAGGATTAAGATTGGCAGCACTCATGAATAATCAAATTTTAGGATATCCAAGACTTGTGAGATTAAACCCAAACATTCCATACAAAACAAGAGGTAATGGCGCAGTATGCATGAATCTGGGTATAGGGCATGGAAAAGGTAATGTCATAGGGCGTTTCCATGGAAACGATATCATTTCCCATGATGAAGGTAATTCATCACATTTAGAAGAGAATACAAAAAGCTCTATTATCTCAATAGTAAACGAATTGTATGTGCACAATAATCCAGACACAAACCCTGGAATTGTTTTCCTGCAGAAGAAACCCGATTTCAATTTCTATAAACGTTGCTTGTCCGAAGATGTTCCAATTGATTCTGCAAGACAGACCATAGATGATTCCGAAGGACAATATATAGAAATTAATAACGGAAGGGGAATAATTGGAGCTACCGCTTCAATAGCCTGGAGACCGGGTTTCCACACATTCGAGCTCATTTGCTATCAGGGAGAAAAGAAAATAAAGCTCTCCATGGAACAGAAGATATCCATAGCAAAATTATGTGATACCTGGAAAGGTACATTTAACAATATGGATGAGGAGAACAAAACCCCAAGTATATTCCCAAAGGAGAGGACCCCGGTTTTTTTTGGAATCAGAGCAACAGATCCAAATATTCTGATGAAACTCTTCCATGAAATTAGAACTAGATTTACAGGCATTCCTGAAGACTTCCTGATCTATGAGACAAATCAGGGAACTGATGATCATATTCGGTTTTCAAATGGAACGATTAGGGAAGGGATGGGCATTAAAGTAACCGGAAGAATTCATGGGAAAACGGAAAGGTCCCACGGTGGGCATTTGAAAGGCATGTTTTTGTCTGGAAATAATCAAATAAGTTTTATCGTATTTGAGCCTTCTAAAAAATTTAGAAACATCTTCGAAAATTTACGAGATGGTGACAAGGTTGCCCTCATTGGTTCTGTTTCAAGAGGAGTTGTGAAGATTGAGAAGCTTGAACTCATATCTTCTTCGAATTATTACATGCGGATTGTGCCGGTATGTCATGTGTGCGGCGTTAAAGGTAAAAACAAAGGAGGGGGAAATTACGAGTGCCCTTCCTGTGGTATCCATATTTTACCAGATTATTCCTTATTGCCACGAAATATAAATGAGGGAAAATTCCAGCCCCCAGTTTCTGCAAGAAGGCATCTGTCCATGCCATGGGAAATAGAAGATTTCATAGAGGAGGTAAGATGATATCCATTACTGGCGTTCCCGGGTCCGGCAAAACATACCTTTCCTCAAGATTGAGAGAGAGGGGCTTTCATGTAACTGGACTAAATGAAGTTGCCAGGGAGCATGGATGCATTACCCATGATATTGTTGATGTTG
>JAJYDZ010000099.1:0-1176 GCA_021790415.1 Thermoplasmata archaeon
AAGTCTATCGATTATTTCCGTAAGTGTGGTGCCGAAATCTCCCAAGTCGCCGCTGTAATTGTTTATTGAAAGTTTACCGTCGGAATATACAGTCACATCAAAAACACCAGAATCTATGCTAAGTTTCACCTTGGCGTAATACCTAAATTTAGTTTTGTTTACATCATCCCTCTGGGTAAGGTCATTGTATTTTTCCTTCATAAGGTGGCCTTCATCATTCTTTCCCTCTCTTTCTACCGAAATCATATCAATTAGAACATCATCATAGCACGTCCAACTCTCTTCTGCCATATTGAGATATTCGATATAGTCTGGGCTGTATATGATTGTCTGCCTTTGTTGCAAGGTAAGACCTAGTTGTCCCAAGACAAAATCTTGCTGTTTTCCAGATAGAAATAATAAAGGATTACTTTTCTTAACGTACATAAAGCTTGTCAAATCTATTCTAACTTGGTTTTCACCTTTTTTTGTATATGGGTCTATTACCGTACTATAGGTCTTTCTGTAAAAGTTGCCACCATAATTGTCTTTGTTGCTAAAATATGCAAAGAACACCTGTATAGTATTTTCACTCTTGTCGTGTGAAGGTACTCTAGGCTTGTTTATTTCAATTAGATCTTTTACCTCTCTTCTCCTCTGCTCAAAATCAAATTCCGACAGCTTGAATCCAACAAAAGCTTTTTTCATGGTAGTAAATGTTCTGAACAATAAAATAATTTCCTGCCAAACGACTTTGCGTTTAAAGTGCAATTTCTGAGAGAATTTAGGTGCAAAGCCAGTTTAAATTAAAATATACAATTACGTCCATAGATGCAATAATTTAACTAATGTACGCGATCCCCCTTTATGGGTAAAGCAGAGCTAGTTGAAGTCTCGCATATTTCGAAGAAAGGGTCATCCTTAAGGTTGTCCATTCCAAAGAAAGTTGCTGAGAGGATTAGAGTAGGCGGAGGAGATATCGTAGGTTTTTATACTGACGGAGAAAGAGTTTGGCTCGAAAAAATGAAGTGATTTTTAGCTATTTTAGAGATAAAGAAAACCAATCAATAATCAAAGTTCACTGAACACTATAGACTCAATTAAATTTTTCCAATAATTCCATTTTATTCCTCCTGGAAGATACAGTTCGGCCAATTCCTTAACTGCGCTCTTAAGGAAATCTGGGGCCGGGCTATA
>JAJYDZ010000099.1:1186-6598 GCA_021790415.1 Thermoplasmata archaeon
AGAAGGTTGCCGAGAGGATTAGAGTTGGCGGCGGAGATATTGTAGGTTTTTATTCTGATGGGGAGCGAATTTGGCTCGAAAGAATGAAGTGATTCTCTGCTATTTTACAGATAAAGAAAATCAATTGTCAAAGTTCGATTAGAGTTATCGACTGGATTAAATTTGCCCAATATTTGCTATTGATCCCTCCCGGAAGATACAGGTCTGCTAATTCCTTTACTGCGCTCTTCAGAAATTCTGGAGCTTCGCTACTTAACACTCCGCTTTCCTTCTGAAACTGAAAGGTCTCCCTTGCATAAGTGCAGAGGACGTCGGGTGAAAATTTATCGATGAAATTCTTTTGTATCCCCCATTCCATTAGATCCCTGTTTCCTTTGCTTGCATTGTGCCCTTTGCACAATGGAATGAAGTTGGATATGTTGTCTCTTCCTCCCTTGGAAACCGGGACGACATGGTCGCCTTCTGAGTTGTAGCTTAGAGGTTCCCCACATATTATGCAGGGAGATCTAATAAGCCTCATTACCACTTTCCTGCTCTCCCTGAATATACCGGAATACTGGTATCTGTTAGTAAAAAAGCCAGGACCATATGTTTCTTCATATTTTTCGCTTCTGTTATTGTTTGCCCTGACGAAATTCTGGATAGCATAGATAGAACAGAGGCATTCGAAATTGGTCATGTTGGAAAGTTCTTCGGATCCGGATAGTAACGGATCGATGAGTTTACTCATATAACTCGCCTCCTCATCAGCCACTTGCCCGGAGCTATTATCTGGCATTCGTACCCTTTCCTTGCTAGATCCTCCAGCTCGGTCTCAGACTCAACTATCTCAGTATCGAAAGTTACAGTGTTCTTTGCAGTAATGTCTTCAATCTTTGACTCTAGTTCCTGTATTTTTGCCTGCAAACCCTCAATTTTTGAAAGGTCATATTCCTGCTTAAGCGATAGGGGGTTCAAGTGCTGTTGCCTTTCGGCGTATGTTTTCCTGAGGTCCTCAACTCTTCTTGACCAATATACCCTATCAACCTCGCCTATGGCGTGTCCGACGAAGAAATCTGCCACCTTGTCTTGGACACCATGGTTCGTCATCTGCGTTATGAAGAATTTCCTGAAGGAGTGCGCTCTCAGAACTCCGTATGGCCAAGTGCCGTTTAACCCGGCTTTCTTGGCTATCGCATGAATCATCTCGTTGATCTTCTCCGAGTGAATGGTTGAACTTCCTCGTTTTGTTCTAGATACGAAGAGCGGAGAATCTCCCTTTATTTTCTCTCCCAAGTCCTTTCTCCATCTCAAATAAGCTTTCAGGATCTCGACGCCATCTGACGCAAGGAAGGTTATCCTTTCACCTATGACCTCCCTGTCTTTCTCGGGCAAATAGGTGATGGCTAGCGGTATTTTCCCAAGGTCAAGTTCCCTCTGAACGTCGCCTATCTTCATTGCGAGCGCATCGCTTATTCTCATTCCTGTCTGCGCCAAGAATATTATCCTGAACTTTTCCTCGATGCTACAGACGTCCAAAATCTTCCTAAGTTCTTCGAGGGTAGGCACGAGGTCTTTTTTCCTCCTGACCTGAGCATTCCGGTAGTTTTTTACATTGATCATTGCTCCGTTGCCGAGAACTGCCGTAAAGAATCCTCTCACAGTACCGTCAAAAGTGTTTATTGAATTTCCCGAATATTCCTCTTTCTCGAGATATGCCCGAAAATCCAGAATTAAGTCTCTAATTCCAGTTCTGCCATTGGGATCTGCCTGTTTTAGTTCCAGGTCCCTCTGTCTTATCAGTTCGCTCGGATTCTTCCCGCTGAACTCGCAGAACCTTCTGAGTGCTCTAACATACCCATTCCTTGTATTCCCAGACACGGTCCTTAGCCATGTCTGCACTTCCTCGTAGCTTTCAATCCCATTGTTTTTATTCTCTTTTCTGTTTTCCCTTTGCTGTGGTGTTTTGTAGCCCAAACTTATCACCTCGGCGGCGGCAGGGTTGCTTGGTGGCGGTCCTGCCGATTACCGTTATACCATAATACCATTAATCCTAATAAATTTGTGGTATTATGGTAATGTCAGTAAAACCTTAATACCCTTATACCATATTGAAAAGATGGCAGAAAAACATAAAACCTCAATAAATATTAATCCGGAAATCTGGAACGAATGGCTTCATTTTGTGCTTGATGAAACTGGCTCAACGAGAAAAGTAAGCGACGAACTGGAAAAAGCGATTAAGCTTTACATGAAAAATAGAAAGACCAAGTAAATACATGGGAGCAGCCAGAACATGAATTGGACAAATATTAACGATAATAGTCAAAACTTCACGTGAATAAACCTAGTAAGTAAATAGCGCATGAATTATTATGCACTGTGACTACCTAAGTGCAAATCCTGGTTCTGTCAAGCCTTAAGTTGATCTGATCTTCTGCAGAATTTCAGTTGATAAAATTCAATATACTTTCATTACTTCATGAGGTATGGGTAAATATGAAGATGCCAAGTTTCTCGTAAGGAGAAAGGCAAGGAAAGATTGGACATGTTTTAAATGCGGCAAAAAAATTGTAGCCGGACAGTACTATTATCGAGAATCGTTGGGATTAGTGGACAAGGGGCCACATATAGTCTTACAGGCCTATTGCGACAATTGTGGTTTACCTAATAAAGTCAAGATTGAGTAGAGTTTGATGCGATACTTCTCCTCCTTAATAATGACAACATCTATCACTCTTCATTGCATTAACAAGTATTATGTACCTTTATCTATTATGTCTTATATGCACTATGACGGTAAGATTTTATGTCCTTACTGCCAGCATGATGGTAATGACTTTAATATTTTGAAAGAATGGGTACACGGAACTCAGCTGGTTAACAGAGTTGAGTGTCAAGCGTGCAAGGGGATATTCAGATTTTACTGGGGTAAAAGAAAAGACAATTCTGACTTTGGCTATACAATAAAGATTAAGTAAGATGGGAAAAAATGGCATCGCAAGAAAGTTTGGATGGAAAACCAATTTCTGAACCACAGAGAGAATGGAATCAACAAATTAATCCACTCTCAAATTATTTGAATGGAAATCTAATAGGGGTTCAGGGCGCCGGTAACGAGCAGTTGGTAGCAGCTCGTGCACTGAAGCATGGTTTTCCAGTGTTTTTCAAATTGTGGTCTGATACAAAATATGACATGGTAATAGAGTGTGAGAACATCCTTTTCCGGGTTCAGGTAAAAGCTTCAAAGGGTGGGTTCCCCTTTAAGGCTCGCCAAAGAGGTGGTGTCCAAAACCCAGAAAAGAAACCACCAAGAAACTACACTCGCGACGATTGCGACATTATGGTCGGGGTTGACTCTACCTCTGGAGACTGTTATATATTCCCCATAGACTTCGCAACTTCCTACGGGGATAATATCTCAAAGAAGGAAGCTAAACCATTCTTAGAACGCTGGGATTATATAAAGGGGAATAAATTTCTAACAGTCGCACAGTGCAGAGATGGATTAGCACCTGCTGATTTGCAGAACAAACTTAGAACTATAATGCCTGGTGAAGTACTACCCTCCGATACCAAAGACCTTCGGATATTATTCTATAAAAATTGTCCACCATCATAGATTCTTTTTAAATACCATTGCCCATTCTTTGTCCATCAATCCCGCAGTTGAATTTCTTTTTGTGCTAAGTTGCCTCACTTTTATTAGGTCGTAGTTAACTGTTATTGGCTTGAAACCAACATGCTTAGCCGCAGCGATAACAAGTTCGTGAGTCTTGATACTTATTTTTCTAATTGTATTATCCCCTATCGTGATTACAAAGAAACCTTCGTCGTAAAGAACTCTTTTTACTTCGTTGAATACCTTGATCATCTGCACGAAATAGTCATAGAATATGAACGCTCTTTGCCTATCCGTTTCGTAGATTCGTCTCGTTATCTCGTCAATTTTTTCAAGACCAGCAAGGTTGAGTTGGTGTAATTCATTAATATCTTTATTGCTAACTCTCTCTAAACCTACCATTTTACTTTCCATATCCTTTACTTCTTCAGGAGTGGCTAGGCCTGTCCAGTAAATCTCAAACTTTGTAGTTCTGAAATATTCTTGAGCGTTTATAAAAGGAGGGGAAGTCAACACCATGTAGACGCTGGAATCTGGAAGTTTTATTTCCCTGGCATCATTTCCAATCACAGTAGCTTTGACAGTATTCGATTCAAGGAAGTTCGACAATGTAAAAACCCTCTCCCTATATTCTAAAACCTTAGATTTGAACGATTTAAGAACATCGATTTTCCGCTCTTGGTTTAACTTCATTTTAGCAGTATAAACTGGTTTGCTTATTCTCGGATCGGCATTAGAACATTTTCTTATGATTGCGACCATGCAAACTAAGAAAAACTTCTTTATAGATTCATCTTTTACCTCCTCAATAGATTTTCTAATCTTTCCCAATTCTTCTTGTATGTGCTTTGGAAACCAATAATCTTTGTTTGGAAATTCAGGGATTAACGGTTCAATTTCTCCACTTTCTAATCGTTGAATCAACTTCTCGTACTCAACTTTGAACTTGGTCAAATTTAATGGCGTCGTTTTAACTTCTGTGAGCAACCTCCCAAGAGGATTTATCTCAATTCCATAAGATTCATAACCCAACATCTGTGCTTCTACCAGTGTAGTACCAGACCCACAAAAAGGGTCTAAAAGTGTATGGTGGTTATGCATATACTCCTTAATGAAGTACCTAGGAATCTGAGGTATGAATTTTGCAGGATATGGGAAAAACGCGTGAGTGAGATAGTCGGTCCTCCTCCTATCGGCTATCCTTTCTCTAAAATTTATTTCCGTACCCCGTGCAATAACGTCTGACTCATCGTCCACATTTAACTTCTCTATTTTTCCGTTATTATCTTCACCATAAAGAAGCGTATGGCATTCGGGATTGGGGCATACTCTTGGAGTTTTGCCTTTTCTTGGGAGCCATTCGTGACCGCATTTTGGACATCGATAACCCAAAATTGAAACTTTTTCAATCATATATTAAATTGATAATACTATTAGTATATATTAATCTTAGCGGCACGCAGCAATAATGTATTTTCGGCATTCTAATAAAATTGCTACGACGTCATTCGAGAAAATGAGAAGTGCATATTTTTTAGGAACATTCTAGACGGTATAGGCACTGGTCTGATATATTCAACTATTGCCAGTCCTACCGAGCATACTAAGGTATAACCGTCGTTCAATATGTTTTCAATATGGTTACCTCGGTTCTTTATTCACCCGGAATGCGTATATGTGTTGTGCCCACTAGTATTACAATCGCCGATGTATTAAATAGCCTTAAGAATCTGTTAGGAGAAACAGAGAAGAGTTTGAGGAAGTGAAATAATGAAGGGGGAGAAGAAAATATACGGAATCATTTGCAAAAT
>JAJYDZ010000100.1 GCA_021790415.1 Thermoplasmata archaeon
ATCCATAACAGCCTTGTGGACTTCCTCCCATGGTACCTCTAATACTTTTTGAGCGAAGACCTCAGCTATCCTGTGAGCCCTGACTATCGGTATTGTGAAGCGCTTCCCGGAGTTAGTGAATGAAACTTCCCTCGTCTTTATCTGCACAAGACCCATTTGCTGCAATTTATGAACGTATTCATTAACAGTTGGAGGTCTTATCTTAAGTCTTTTAGAAATATCAGTTTCACTTACTTTACCAAATGATTCCTGATACTCCCACATAACAAGAAGATAGTCCTCGAAATTTAAAGTCATCCTAACCATAAATTAAATTTAAGCTCTTATTCTTTTTCCATTTTCTTCCCATTGAATTCTGAAAATATTATATCACACTGAAAAATAGCCTTCAAAAGGGTCTGTGGGGTAGTTTGGTATCCTACCAGCTTCGGGAGTTGGCGACCCCGGTCCAAATCCGGGCAGACCCACTATTAACTATGTTAATTTTGTGTCATTAAGGCTAAAAAGAGAGGAAAAAAGACCAGTTATTAATCCAACATCTCATTTTTTTTGTAGTAATGGAAGTTAATCTATGATCAGTTATGCTATTTATCAAAGTAATCCTACTCAGAATTCCATGCTATTCATGATCCCCTCCACGAAAGTAAACTCATCCATTCTGCCTGTTTTTCAATTCCATCACTCCCATGGTATGATTATTTTACCTTTTTGATATTCCACCGAGCTAAAATCGATTATAATCGATTCAGAAAGGAATTCCTTTCTTTTTCTCTTTGGTAGGCTATGGACCGCTCTACGGACTTCTGTTTAGGTGTGGCATTATTCCAACATGTTTGGCAGATATGGAGCTGCGATGTTATGTGAACTATGAACCTGTGCTTCTGAACTAATCCACAGTTCTTGCTGATTGAAGTTTAGCACAGGCTAAAAATTCCTTCTCCGTAACGTCATCGGCAGAACGGCTTATTTGTGGAGTCACTTGCAGAATTGACATCAGAGGTCTCAGGCCCTCGAGCACGAGATCCCAGCTGCTGTCGGGTGAAGACAAAATCGGTTTAAAAAGGGATTAAGGTGCAAAGCCTTAAAAAGCAATTTTGGTTATTACTGCATGGAACATTCGCTGCAAAGGAGATGCTCAGATTGGCCTTTTCCTTTGAGTGCACATATGGGTTTATCTGTGTTTCCCCAAATACCATACTTCTCTGATTTAGTATTCTCTTCCAAATGACTGATATGATCTGATAGATAAGGATAATACTTTTCAATTATTTTTTTTTCAGTTAAATTACCAAATGCACCGCATAAGCAATCTCCACTCTTTCCAATTGTCCCGTACGCACTATTTATAGGAATTTTATGTTCATAATGCAATTCCCATACCTTATCGTCATCATAGTGAAATATTGGGCAGTCCCAGTATGCTCCCTGATAAAACTGAATTCTCCTTGCCCATTGTGACCGTCTGCTACTCTCAGATCTTCTTACGCCAGAAAAGAGAAGAGGGGCAACGCCAATCTCTCTTTTATGCCAAGATATGAACCTCCTGACTGCATCTAGTTTCAGAATATGCATTATCTGACTATGTCCACTTGGAGTGGGAAACCCGTGCTTTAAAACATAAGAATCATAACTAGTGTATCCTTTAAAAACTTTCAGGTCCCAGCCAAACTTAGAGGAAATCTCTTCAACATACTCTTTTGTCTCATTCAGCCCTATACCAGTATCAATGTATACCACGCCTTCCAACTTGTTTTTTATACTCATTTCAACTGCAGCTAGCGTACTGTCTTTTCCGCCAGAAAGGAGTGCCCACCCTTTCTTGTCTTCTTCTAAATTCATAATCACATCTGCAATCTGTAATGTTATATCTATATTTCCTTGTAGCAAGGATAAAAGTTAAGTGGTTTAATGATTGCATTGTTACTGCATTACATAATGTATTAATATTATAATATACTACTATCATGATATCAATGAACACAAACTGTATCCTCTGTGGGAGAAAAGTTACCGACGGGGGTCAGAAATGTACTGAATGCGAAGAATTGAAGGATCTCATAGACGTTTTATTTGAAGACGCAAAGAAAGAGTTATCATACAATCCCTCCGTTGATAGGGAGTCTGTATTCAAGATGCTAAGAGAATTTGCATTCATCGTGCAGGAAGATTCGTTGCTTCGGACATATAAGAACTCAATGAAATTCTTCCTGGATCAATTCATAGATAAAGGTAACAATGAGACAACACTGGAGTTATTCACGAAGAAGGTACAGACCAGACTTAATCAATTGAAAATCTTAAAAGAACTATCTGATGTTTCCATTATAAATTGGGAATCTTCATCACTTAACAGCGGTAATTCGCCAAAAATTTATCCTGGCGATGTCATCAAGAACCTGAAAGAATCTTACAAACGCTCATCGGTAACTGATCGAGCGGAACAGAGATATGGTCACATCATGGGATTTTATTCGCTACTCCCTTTAATTCGAGACTATTCCCATTGCGACTCAAGAGAGGATGTCAAAAAATTGAACCTTGTTCCAAAAAAACCATGGATCATCATGCTGTCAATCCTAGTAGGGAACAGCGATGGTAAGATTTCTCTTGAAAGAACAAACAAATTTCTGAAGAAAAGAAGGGGGACAAGTAATGTCTATGGGACGATAATAACCAATCTCAGTTCCCTTAGTACAGACTATGCGCAAAAGGCTACAATCGATGTTGAAGATAATGGCAACGACGATAAGGTTTACGTTATATCTCCAGACATAGTTCAATATCTCCAAAGATTAAGGGAGAATATTAGGACGAGATAGATACAGGAGGATAAGGTTAATGGAAATAAGTACAAGAATAAAGGCAACGAAATTGCTTGGGTATCAGAGCGAAATCGCAAAGAGAATTTATAAAATTGCAGACTATGTATTCAAAAATGATGTTAGCTTGAAGTTTTCAGGATTTCTGCTTTCAGGTCCCCCAGGAAACGGAAAGACAGAAATTGCAAAACAGGCTGCACTTTTAATAGGTAAGGGCACACCAGTAAAGGTCTTCCTGCTTGATGGATCAGACATTGCTTCACCAAAATGGGGAGACGCGGAAGAAAAGTTGAAGAAAGCTTTTATTGCGAACTCTGACGGCAAGCAAATTGAGAAGAGAATAATAATTTTTGATGATATCGAAAGCACCCTAATGAGCAGAGATATTGAAATTGCTAAGGAGTGGCACTTTTCTATTAACTCGGTTGCTTTTCACTTGCTAGACGATATAGATCATTCCAACACTCTTGTGATAGCGACAACGAATAAGCCAGAAATGGTGGATCCTGCATTGATTTCAAGACTGTACCCAATTTCAATCCCTGCCTTGAGCAAGGAACAACTGAAAGAGTTCGCCGAGAAATCACTGGAAGGAGGGACTTTTGACGTGAACACGGAGCAGGTATTAAAGTCTTTAAAATCAAAGATCGACCAAGGAAAAATTAAGTCATTGAGAGATATTGAGCATGAGACACTGTTAGAAGTGGTGGAAATGGTAGGTGAGAACTGATGGAAACTGATACTGGAACTCCAGAAGGAATAAGATTTCCCTATTCTGGGCAATTGGAAATTGAGATTTACTTTAAGGAATACAAAGACAGCTGTGCGAATGACTGTAGGAGATTTTTGCACATGGGAAGGGGAGAATTCCCGCCTCTTATTAATAAATTAAAAGAGAATCTTGAAGGGAATGCTGATGCGCTAACAATATTTCCCAAAGATTATGCGCTACTTAGGCACATCCCAATTAGTATAGAAGTCGAACTTGATGCAGGCAGCAGGAGATCTGGAGCTGGGAAAGCCAGAGGTGGGCTCGAAATATATGATGTGTCTGGTCTGGATGAAAATGTCATCACAAAACTCAAGCAGGTATTGGAGAACGAGAAGAAAAAGTCGAAGGAAGAAAAACGCCCTTGGTTCAGCTATTACAGGATTTATCTGAGGAGGGAAATACTATGACAGATACCCAAGTTATAAGAAAAAAGATTTCTCAGAACTGCATAAGTTCATTGGAGAAGAGGATAAATAAAAGCAGAATTAGTCAGGATGACATTAAAAATATCATTGTTTCTGAAGTAGCTAAGGTGGCAAGGGATGAGTATTAGGGGGCGATTTTAGTGAAATTGCATATAGAAGGAGTCCAAACAATTAATGATTCGTCTTTTGAATTTCCCGATGCTGGACTTGCTTTGATATACGGGGATAACGCTGTGGGCAAATCCTCTATAATTAGAGCAATTGCTGCAGCTATCTCATATGATGCTTCCAATAAAGATACCAGAATCTCAGAAGAACAGAAGCTGCTTGGCATACTTCAGGATGGTAGTAAAGGCAACTTCGGGTTGATCAGTGTAGGCCTTGATGAAGCCCGAATAAACATAAGCGGCAACCTGATCAATGAAACAGCGCTCATTTCAAGAAATGGAAAGTTCAAGGGCTCCAATCCTAGGTTTGTAATAACGAATGTATTGAGTGATGTAAGTTGGATAATGCGTATTTTAACTCATACGACATCCGTGAAAGTAAGTGATTATCTTAAAGACTTCAATAATATGATCAGGAGATACGAGGACGTTATAGACGGCGTCACAGAAACTAAAAAAGATTTGTTTCAAAAAATTCAGGAGCTCAACAGAATGATTAAAGAATCGGCTGATTCTCAAAAAAAGATTAAAGAAAAACGAAAATTACTAGAAGAAGCTAAACAAGAACTAAAGGCCATACAAGAGAAAATCAGTGAAGAGGCAAAAAATGACCCAAATAGGGAAGAGCGGATATCAGAGATAAACAGTCAAATAAAAGAAATGGAGAAATTAATTAATAAATCAAACAATATAATAGTAGAATATGAAAAACAGATTAGGAATTATAATGGCAGAATTGAGCAGACAAATGAACAGATTAAGCAATTGGAGCAGAAGCTCAGAGAATCCAGGGAAACCGTTGAAGAGTATGAAAAGGCGGACATAGACTCGATTCCAGAGATCGAGGCAAAGATCAACTCTCTAAAGGATAAAAGATCTAAGGAGCAAATTCTTTATGATATTCTTAAGCGTACTCATTCAATGCTTGTAAAGGAGCATTCTGGGGAAGTAGTTTGTCCGCTTTGTGGTTCCAATAAAATAAACCCAGCCGAGGTTGAGAGAATAGCTAATGAAAAAGATGGGACAATAAGGGGATTTGACTCTCAGATCTCATTGCTTTCAAGAAAGGCAGGTGATTTGAATGAAATACTAAAGAGGAAAAAAGAGCTATCTCAGAGTATTTCTGGGTTAGAACAAAATATCCTCAGGAATAAAGATGACTTAAGAAATTACCAACGGGACTTAGATTACGCTTTAACCCAGCTACAGTCAGAAGAAATCAAAAAGTCAGAATTGAGTAGGCAGAGGGATAACCTCCAGCTAGCTATTTCTGCTGGCAACAGAGACTATTCAGAAAGACTCAAATCACTCCAGAGCCAGATAAAAATTTTTGAAACCGATATAAAAGATTTGGAAATGGGTAAAAAATATTCACAAATAAACATCTTCGGAACAAATTATCCTGTAGAAACAAAAACTATTGATATTTTTGACAAAGGTGTAATGAACTCATTATCAGACATAGAAGACCATTTTCAAAAACTAAAAGAATCGGAACAAACAAAGCTTAAGGACGAGTTTAACAAGAATATAAAGAAAATATTGAAAGAAATGTCTTTCGACCTTGATATTTATGTGGACAATAATTTTAACATTCTCGCTAGGAAGAAAACTGTAGATAGTTTTGAAATACTTGAGACACAAAATCTTAGCAGATCAGAACAAGCGACTATTGCTCTAACGTTGCAGTTAGCGCTTGCACAAGGTTATTCTCCAGAAATACCTATAATACTCTGCGATGGAATTTATGAGTTCTTCGATGAAGAAAGACGAAAAAGAATACTTTTATACGCTGATGAATTTGGAAAGAGAAACAACAAAGTAATTATAATGACTGTGGTGAAGGAGGGGGTCAATCACCCCACGGTGGGGTTGACATGATTTGTAAGATATGCCGGACTACAAACTTTGATGTTTCAGGGTCAATATGCCCCCACTGCTCAATAGGCATTGAAGCTTTGGAGTTGCTCATCGAAGACCTTCGGAGATATCTTTCTTCTGCAGATTCAGAGAGACTGCCAGATTACTACTCCAACAATCTACCTTATTTTGTTTCTAACTTGTCAGTCTACAATCGTTATGTAAGCGTGAAAAACTTGGTGCAGGAGGTAGCTATGGTATACCTATCCATCGGTTCAGACGAAAAAATATTCAGACAGGACCTAGAGAATGCAGAACCATTAAAAATAGAGAAGATAGTAAAGACGTTAGCACAAAACGAGTTGATCTCCATTGAATATGACCCTTCCCACGATGACTTTCTGATCGTGCCTATGAATAAGGTGTCAATTTCCACGCACGTCTTAACTAATTTCGGGTTAGAGGGAAATGGCTTTTCCAATTATTTCAATTCTTTGTTGTTATTCTCCATGTTGATATTAGTAAGAGAC
>JAJYDZ010000101.1 GCA_021790415.1 Thermoplasmata archaeon
AGGTTGAAAACCCTCATATTGAAAATAAATAAGATTTTAAATTAGGATTAGATCAAGCCTGAAATGAAGGTTCTTATTCTGGGAATTGACGGATATATAGGCTGGCCCCTTGCACTGAGACTTATCGCCCGTGGGCATGAAGTGTCTGGAGCTGATTCCTTTTTCACAAGAGAAAGGGTCAGAGAAGTAAATTCTGACTCAATTACACCCATTCTTTCAATGGAGGATAGAATAGAAAAATTATATCAATTATGGAACAAAAAAATAGATTTCCATAAGGGCGATGTTAGCGATCCGGAATTTGTATATGATCTTATTAGAAAAATAAAACCTGAAGCTATAGTTCACTTGGCGGAACAAAGATCAGCTCCTTATTCCATGCTTGGATTAAAACAGGCAACAGATACCTTAACCAAGAATATGATAGGAACTTTGAATTTGGTTTATGCGATGAAAGACATAGTTCCTGATTCACATCTGTTAAAATTAGGTACCATGGGAGAATATGGAACTCCCAATATAGACATTCCTGAAGGCTTCTTCGAGATTGAATACAAAGGCAGAAGGGATTTCCTTCCATTTCCTAAATTTGCAGGATCATGGTATCACTGGAGCAAAGTACATGATACAAATAACCTGATGTTTGCCAATAAGCTCTGGAGTTTGAGGATAACAGATGTGATGCAGGGTGTTGTTTATGGTACAAGAACAAATGAAATAGAAGAGACGAAACTCTTCACAAGATTTGATATAGATGAGGTATGGGGGACTGCTCTAAACAGGTTCTGTACTCAAGCAGTTTTAGAAGAACCCATAACTCCTTATGGACGGGGACTACAGAGAAGAGGATTTTTGTCCTTGGAGGATAGTATAAATTGTCTTACTATCGGACTTGAAAACCCTCCTGAATACGGGGAATACAGGGTTTTTAATCAGTTTGATGAGCACTATTCGGTCAATGAACTGGCAGAGCTAACATCTTCAACAGCAAGAGATATATTACATAAAAGCGGCAAAATTGAACATGTAGAAAATCCTCGTATAGAGAAAGAAGAGCATTACTATAACCCAGAACATTCAAAGCTGAAAGCTCTCGGTTATGAGAGAAAGAGAGACCTTAAAGAAGAAGTTATACTAATGTTAAAAGACATTGAAAATTTCAAGGCAAAAGCAGACACGCTAAGAAGTGTTATCAAACCTAAAACAGTGTGGAAAAATAGTCAAGGTTTAGGGAAATGAAATAAACATTAACCTAATGTTAATTTGTCTATTCCCTAAAAAATTTATAAATGACCGTTGAATCTGTGTTTAATGTCAATTAGGGAAATTTTGAGAAAACCCTTGCTCATTCGAGTACTTTCTCTATCAATAATTTTATTAGTGTTGGTATCGTTCTTCGGAATTGGAGTTGTTCCATACCACTCTTCAGAGCACTCCACATATAATCCAAGCACCGTTTCTACCAACTATTATAATCCTGTTAGCGAAAATCAATGGTCACCCATAACAGCAGTGGGACCTGGCCCAAGAGCCAACGCAAGTATGGCATATGGTTCCACAACAAGTGGGGTCATCCTATTTGGAGGAGAGGTCTTTAATGGGCCTAATATAACTTTTCTTAATCAGACATGGCAATATTACTCAGGAAACTGGATAAATCTTACTACTTCAAATGCACCGCCCGCAATGATCGGTGCTTCAATGCAGTATGATCCTTCAACTGGATATATATTGCTCTTTGGAGGAATGAACAAAACTTCCTATTTCAATCAAACGTGGATTTTTACAGGAAAGACGTGGTCTGTTTTGAACTTTTCAACGCATCCTTCGTCCATGGCATTCGGAGCAATGAGTTATTCTCCTGCTCTAAACGCCATAATTCTTTATGGAGGAATAGGACCAAATGGATATCTTAACTCAACATGGGAATACAAGAATAAGTGGATAAATATTACAACAGACAGTAAAAAAATGCCTTCCATGGAAGGATCTGAAATGGCATATGATTCAGCTGGTTACCCAATAATGTTTGGAGGTTACGATTCTGAGGGTTATTCTAATTCCACATGGACAATGAGCAGTTCAATGACATGGACTCCAGTCAAAACAATAAACAACCCTGGAGGCAGAGCCTTTGGGGAATTAAAGTTCTATCTTCTGGACAATGAGACAATTCTTTTTGGTGGTGTAAACTCAAATGGGCCGGTTTCTGGAACATGGGAATTTAATTCTTCTTCCAATATGTGGATGGAAGGTCAATTGAGAGGATCAGAACCTAATGTATACTATGGACAGACAATGGCACGTTACGAGGCAAATTCAACCCTAATATTGTTTGGTGGTTCAATGGGAACACAAACTTTCTCATCTACATACTCATTTGCAAATATTACTGAATACTATGTTGTATTCAAAGAATCCGGACTGCCTTCATCTGCAGAATGGGGAGTTCAACTAGGCAATACGTTCGTGAATTCTACCTCAAGTGATATAAGCATTTTAGCACCTACTGGAACTCAGTGCTACAACATTACTATGGTTCCGTCAGGATATCAAACGTCCCAAATGAGTGGAAACATAACGGTCTACTTCGAAGAGCTTAATGAGACTATTACATTCACGAAAATACCCGGTTTGGTCTATTACTTCTATGGAGCTTTTGCAGGTGTGGGATTAGTTGTTCTTGCCTTGATCGTCACAGAGGTTATGAGAAAGATGGGTAAGAAGTGAGACACTTCTAATGCAGCAACTCTTGCAATAAACTTTGTACTTCAAGGTAGATGTTTGAATCACTTTGATTAAGAAATCTCTTTGAATAGTATATTTAATAATAATTAGATTAAATACCTTCTAATACGGCTTAAACTGTATGTTATCTGTTCTAGTTTTATCCATATTTACCTGCTTCCCTTTAAAATTGTAACTACTTAAAAAATGTGTTTCGCTCTCTTCTATTCCCAAAATCAATTGAGTAAATTGCTCAAGAACCTATGTTATGAAACCGTGTTCTGATTTGGATCGATTTCATACCTTTTGCCATTATAGTACATCCTCGTAGCTATTTCAAAAAATTTTAATTCATTAACCAATCAGGAAAAGTGCAAATAAACAATATCAGAGTGATTTTACGTCTATTAATAGTGTCGTCATCACTAATTTTTGCGCCTGTTTTTGGAAGTGAGAGCAATATTCACGCAATGACAATGTCTTCCTCATCGAATGTGATTAGTCAAAAACTACCTCCATGGCTGTTTAACGAATCTTACTTCAATTATTCTTTAACTGTTAACGGAGAGAATCAACTTACGCATATTATGATTAATGATGTGAATATAAATTGTGGGTTGGTTTCTTATTATCAAAATACGAAAACTAACTATCATATATGTTCATCCAATGAGCGTTTCTGTTGTCCGAATACCTCATTAAACATTTTCCCAGGAGTATCCTCTTTTGTTCTAACTTCTATTCAAAATGCAAAAAATCCATTTATAAGTGGTGGCAATGATGTAATTAACTCGTCTCTAAGGGTGGATTGCATTGTTTACTACATGAATAGAAATATAACCGTAGATAAGCTATTTTTAAATAAAACATGCAAAAATAAGGGAACTGATTTTAACATTGCAGAGACCTATGATTGCATCGATGCATATTCCGGATTGTCCTTAAGACTTAACACAACGGAATCTGGGAATTATAGTTTTAGTTACAGCGATTATAAACTATTTTCGACCAACGTTATGCTCAATGGAACCTTGAATAAAAGTAAAAATTCTGTTGATGCCAATGGTTATACGATGTATTATGAAATCTTCATAGGGTGTTTAGCGACCACATTTATCGTTTCTGTAGTAGTATTAAAGCTAAATAAAAAGCATTAAGGCTTCTGTTAATGAGTTGAACTCAGCAAAGATTATGATTGATATTTCCATATGGGATGATGAAGTTAACAGTAGCGCACACCCCAGATCCTGATGATGCTTTCATGTTTTATGCAATGATAACTGGGAAAATCGATGTAAGTATGGATTATGAACAGGTTATAGGAGACATAGAAACCCTGAACCTTGAAGCTAGAAAGGGGACTTATGATGTTAGCGCCATTTCAGGAAATGCATATTCTGAAATTCATGACAAATACTGTCTAACAGCATCCGGTGCAAGCTTTGGATTAAGTTATGGCCCAATGGTTGTTGCTAAGAAGAATATAGACCTCAAAAATGCGATCATCGGTACGCCGGGATATGGTACCTCATCCCACCTTTTATACAGGATGTTTGTGAACAAGGATGCAAAGTTTAAGGCCATACGTTTTGACAAGATCCCTGATGCCGTTGTTTCAGGAGAGATAGATGCAGGGATAGTAATTCACGATGAACAGCTTACATTTCAAGACAAAGGGTTAGTAAAAGTAGTAGATCTATATGAAAAATGGAAGGAGTATTCTGGGGAACTCCCACTCCCGCTTGGCTTTAATGCAATCAAGAAATCTCTCGGAAAGGATGTTGCCAAAAGATACAGAGCAGATTTTGAATCTTCCATAAAATATGCGATGGAACACGTGGAAGAGGCAGCAAGATATGCAATGAAATATGCAAGATACGAAAATCTGGAACTGGAGACAAAATTCATTAGAATGTATGTAAATGATCTCTCCATAGACTTCGGAGAGCCAGGTAAAATGGCACTTGATTTATACTTCAAAAAAGCTTTTGCAATGGGTCTTGTAAAACCATTTAATATAGAAATAGTCTAAAATTTCAATAGAAGGTAATAAAATGGAATTAGGGGAGGAAAAAGTGGTCCTTCAGAAAAAGGGCTTTGATACTTCTCACCTCTGGTATATTTCATTTCTTGTGGCAAATATTTCTGGGGGCTTGATGACGCCCCTTATGCCCCTATTTGTCACCAATTATCTCCATCAAAATATAATATATTACGGAATTACATCTTCTGCAGCATCCACTGCATCCGTGGTTGCACTAATTTTTTGGGGGAACCTCTCCGATAGCTTGGGTAAACGTAAAATTTTCATACTCATAGCTTTTTTTGGTTCTTTTTTATCTCTAGCCCTAATAATGATAGTTGGGAGTCTTGAAGAATACATAATTCTTCTAGTCTCATTTCAAATCTTTTCAATGGCTTCGGTACCTGTTTCAACGCTCCTGGTCATAGAGAATTCAGTGGAGAGTCAGTGGGCCAGAACAGTTTCAATATTCAGTATGATCTCATCCATAGGTTCAGTAATTGGACTGATTTTTGGCTTGGCCATTGTCAGTGCAGGTTTAAATGACCCGGATATTTTGAAAATAATTTACCTGATTTCAGCTTTAATATATTTGTTATCCTTTGTTCTGTCTATTTTTTTATTAAAAGAACCATCGAAAAGAGTCAACAGGAGAAAACTTTCATGGATTTTTTCAGTGAGAACACTGGAAAAAGCCAGATACTCACCATCCTATGTTTATCACATAATTAGACTATTCCACAGGAAAGATCGTGAGCCGTTCCGTCCCATTTTAAAGTATTACCTATTAGTGTGTATGTTTTTGATGTTTGCTTTTCAGCTGTTTTTTATACCGTTCCCGGTATTTATGCTTAACTCATATGGGGCAAGTGAAACAACCATATATGTGATGTATCTGCTAAACAACGTTCTTTCAACTGTGACATTTAATTACGCTGGTGCATATATAAAAAGATCATCTTTAGGAAAAGCCCTTTTTATTCCACTGCTTATTAGAATTTTTGCTTTTAGTGGGGCGGCAATCTTACCCCTTTATGCAAGTAGCTCTTCTTGGACAATTTATCTTGCAATATTGGTTTATGGGGGAATTGGGGCTTTCTGGAGTTTCATAAATATAACGCAGATCACGGTAATCTCAAAGATTGCAAAAAAAATTAACAGAGGAAGCGCAATAGGATACTATAATTCCGTTATAGGTATCGGTCAGATAGTGGCAGGGCTTGTATCCGGACTTATTCTTTTCTATCTTGGAACAAGCATTGAATTCATTTTGGCAGCCTTGGGTGCATTCATAGGACTGGTTCTAGTTCTACGAAAAAAGGAACTGATGAATGTTGATAATTACAATTCAATACCGCATACTCCCTAAAACCCCATCAGATATATTCTTCGATTTTTTCTCCATAGATTATATTTTTTATTTTTTCTATGTTGTTGATAAGAACCTCCTGGGATTTTCCAGAGACACAAATATGGCCCATTTTCCTTCTTCTTCTGGTTTCATTCTTTCCGTATGAAAATAACCTTGTTCCCTGTATTGACATAATTTTCTCAGTTTCATTGTCTGTTAGTGTTTTTCCAATTATGTTTATTATCCCGGTATTTGTAAATGTAATTGGTTCCCTGACAGGAAGCCCCAACACTGCTCTCACATGGAGCTCAAACTGTGAAATAGAATTTCCCATAAGGGTATGATGACCTGAGTTATGAACTCTTGGTGCAAATTCATTTATTAACAATTTTCCATCTGAAACGAACAGTTCAAGACCCATAACCCCAATATAATCCAATGAG
>JAJYDZ010000102.1 GCA_021790415.1 Thermoplasmata archaeon
TTTCATGCTCACCGGTATAGGATTATGGATAATTTCCCCAGTTCCCAGAGAGAAAGTAATCTTATGGCTTGGACATGTTATGCAGGCATTACTTTTCAATTTTCCAAGAAATATAGGACCCTTCCGGTGAGGGCATTTTGATTCATAGGCAAAGAATTTCCCTTCCCAGAAAGTTATTGTTAGATCCTCATCGTCCATTTCAAAGCGTTTCTTTTCTCCATCTCTAAAGGAACTTTTTAAAAGTCTAATCTGCCCCAGTAAAAATCAACTCTTCTTAGAATCAATAAATTTCCAGTCAGATTTCAGTGAGCCTTTGCCTCTTTTCTTATGAATGTAGTTTATGCATGAAAGAGCCGCCACAGATCCCTGACCTGCAGATATGACAGCCTGCTTGTAAGGGATATTTGTGACATCACCACAGGCGTAAATCCCGGGATGGCTTGTAGCACAGAATTGGTCCACGATGACCTCACCTGAGGCATTTAAGGTAACCAGATCTTTTATGAAGCCTGTTTTTGCGACATACCCCATCTCAACAAATACCGCCTCGATTTTTAGTTTCTCTTCTGCACCTGATTTTTGATCCCTGAGAAGTAGTGATTCTACATTCCTTTCCCCTAAAATTTCAAGAATCTCTCTTTCAGTTAGAAAAACAACATTCTCGTGAGCCTTAACTTCATTGACCATTTCCTCGCTTCCTGAGATTCTCGAACCCTTTTGAACAACATAAACCTTTGAAGCTACGGTACTTAGATATAACGCTGCCTGAAGTGCATGATCGCCGGCACCGGCAACAGCCACCTCCTTATTCTTATAAAGTGGGCCATCACAAATTGAACAGTAAGACACTCCAAGACCCTTTAATTTATCCTCACCTTTGACATTAAGATCTCTTGGGGTTTTTCCGAAGGCAAGAATTAAACCTTCGCTTTCAAATTCACCTGAGAACGTCTTAATTTTGAATAGATTTCCATCTGTGGAGATATTTATGACTTCATCATAGACATATCTGACACCATACAGTGAAGCCTGTTCCTGAAACTTAGATGCAAGGTCAAATCCTGATATGGAATTGAATCCGGGGTAGTTTTGAATATCTGTTGTTAATAGACCTTGACCGCCAATATCCTTGGTAATGAGCAGGGTATTCATGCCCTGCCTTGCAGAATAAATGGCAGCAGTCAAGCCTGCAAAGGCTCCGCCAATGATTATCACATCATTTTCCATATTAATTCAGAAGTTTCTTAATTCTTGCATCAAGCATTGGTTTAGGTACTGCTCCTATGCTCATATCAACCATCTTGCCGTCTTTGAACATTAGGACGGTTGGTATACTCCTTATATTAAATTCTGCAGAAACATTAGGGTTCTCATCCACATTTAATTTCCCGAATGTTACCTTTCCGGAATAATCCTTGGCAAGCTCTTCTATAACTGGTGAAAGATACCTGCAAGGTCCACACCATGCTGCCCAGAAATCTACTACGAGAATCTTCTCACTTGCAACGCTTTTCATGAAATTTTCATCACTCAATTCTATCGGTTTCACATTTTTCACCTTTTGCGACATAATATCTTTAAGTAAATTTTGTCTTATGGCTTCAATGTTCTTTTCCTCAATATCTGTCATTTAGTTCACCAAGATATTATAATATGTTATTACTTACTGATTTAATAGTTTTATGGTATTGCTAATACCATGCAAAACTATAAATCTTCTCAACGCATTTAGTATCATGACCAATGCTAATTCACTCTACAAGATATCCTTGAAGAGTGCGTGCTGCGATGATCTTCTCACATGTCTTTTCATGCTAGGTCAGACAGACGTGTTATTGTTTAACTGCATGGTCTTTAACAGAGAATATACTTTGGAGGAACTTGCTCAATTGTCGGGCAAGGATAAGACTACTGTTTTTAGATCTATGCAGAAATTAACAAGCATTGGTATAGTAATAAAGAATTCTAGAACAATTCCACGGGGAGGCTATTTTCATACATACAACCTCAGTGATGTTGAAAATATTAAAAAGATTTCAATGGAAAGAATAAACTCCACACATGAGGGTTTTCTTCAACTTCTGGATCAGTTAATATTAGATATAAATACAAGGATAAATCCGGACGATTGATTATCTAATCATTATGATAAAACCTGCAACCAAACCAAAGAGTGTTCCAATGAGAAAACCTCCTCCCCCAACCAATGCAACTAGACTGAGAATCATTATAATGATCCCATTAAGAGCATGTTCTTTTTTGCTTCTTCTCATTCTTTCTGTTATACTCAATATTGTTGATCCACATAACAGGGCAATTATGGAAAGAATTATTCCAAGAACACCAGTTAAGGCTACCAATCCAAACGACACATTATGAATGGCTAAGTATGCTGATCCAAGAATTATAGCTATAATATTAATAAACGCATTTAAAACTATAAAAATTGCAGCTAGTAATCCCAACAAATAAGTTATATCTCCAGCAGCTCCTCGTGAAGTCATTCTACTGCATTAACTTGTGGTTTAAAATAGTTGACATCCTTCTGTTGCGGTAAAGGAAATATTATGAGTCTTATAGACTTATGAGACTAATTTGAACATTGTTTAAAAAATTGAACTTTAAATCTTCAATGAATGTAGATGCTCACTTTCTGTTACAGTTTATAGTGAATCCAGATATGGAAGATACTAATAATGCAGCGAGAGGTTCCGGACTTTCTGCGCTTTACATGAAAGTATCAGGGGAATCACGATCTAATTACAGATCCATGATTTATACAGGAATATTTTCAAA
Source organism: Thermoplasmata archaeon (assembly GCA_021790415.1). The sequence goes on from JAJYDZ010000102.1 coordinate 2,797, forward strand.
TTATTATACATTAAAATTGAGAGGGAACAATTTCATCTCAAATACCCATCTGTCATGGAAAGAAAGACCAGACATGGATAATGGATCAGGAACAACAGAGAACCAGGTTATAAATTTGCACAACGCTTATAAGGAATAATGATCTGACCTGTTGGCTATGATGTCAGCCTTTAATCGCCGAAAAGCTGATGACATCTGTTTAGGGTGTAATAATGATAGGGGGCATCATAGAAACGGCTATTCAGGTTATAGGAGTTTTAATTCTTGCACCTCTGGTTCAGGGAATATATGAGAATCTTAAGGCAAAAACAGAATCGAGGAGGGGCCCACCAGTTCTACAGCCCTATTATGACCTGTATAAATATCTTGTAAAGGAAAGAAATACAACTACCAGCGGTGGGGGAATATATAGAATTGCTCCATACCTGGTGTTTTCCATTCTCTTTACCATATCATTTGTGATACCTGTTGTCATACCTGAGCCAACAGATTTTGCACCAATGGTTGATTTTCTTGGAGGAGCAATGTTGTTTTCTCTGGCTTCTGTCATCCTCATACTAGCCGCACTTGACTCAGGCAGCAACTATTCTGCATTGGGAGCGAGCAGATCGGCAACGTTCTCAGCACTTGCTGAGCCCACCCTTATTCTTGTATTTTTTGCCGTGGCGATCCAGACCGGAACGAACAATCCCTACATTACAAACGAATCCATAGCCACAAGCTTCACAACTTATCTGTCGCTCACTCACATTCTGTCAATGATAGCTTTCCTCATGATATTTTTGTTTGAAACCGGAAAACTGCCTCTGGAGAGTTCTGGCTTATGGGAAATGGGAATGATTGACGAAGGCAGAACGTTTGAATACGGCGGCCGTGATTTATTTCTCATAAAGGAGTCGTCATGGATGAAACAATACCTCTTGGGATCCGTTCTACTCAATGTCTTCTTGTTTCCATGGTTTATGCAGAATTCTGTTCTTGGTGCCCTTGAGGATATCCCCATTATGATAGTAAAGTGGATAATTTTGATCCTCATTGTAATATTTATTGAACAGAGCCTTGCTAAGGTTAGACTGTTTAAAATTGCCGATTATCTGGCAGTATCGTTTACCCTGTCAATATTCTCTGTTGTCATATTTGTCCTGGGAGGTTTAGTATGACAAATGTAGAAATTTTAAATGTTATAGCAGTTAGTTTATTGTTTACCGGAATCTGGGCACAGATTGGAACATATATCATGTCTAAGGTGCATGTAATAATTGTTCAATCACTTCTTCTCTCTGTATATGCAATCTATCTTGGAATCGCAACTGACTCAATTGATCTTGTGATCCTTGGAATACTCACAGCACTACTTCGCGGATTTCTTACGGCATATATCCTTTACAGAAAACTCCCTAAAAGGGGGAATATGTTCAGGGAGCTTTCGAAAGGTATTCCATCCATAACAATACTCAGTGTTGTTTTACTAGTTATATCTCTTGCAGTATATCACGAAGTCTTTTTCCCCTATACTGGAAGTAATATTGGAGGCATAGGTTTTGCCATGATGATCCAGGGTATGCTTCTTATCGCCTCAAGAAAAAACAAGATAGCTCAATTCAGTGGATATATTGAGGAAGAGAACGCAATTATTTTACTAAGTCTTGGCATTATTTCACTACCCCTCATAGTTGAAATCAGCGTATTACTTGATGTTCTTGCCCTTGTTATTGTTTCCGCAGTTCTAATATCAGAAACACTTGAAACAGAAAACCTTCAGGAGATGATCGGATGATACTCTCAAGTCAGTATTATATGTACTTTATTTTATCAATACCGGTTCTTACTTCAGGATCGTACTTTTTAAGGCATTTTAAGGAGATTAGTATCGCAGGAGCACTTATAACTGCAGCCAATTCCATTATTCTCCTCTTCACTCCCAATGGCATATATGGACCATTCTTTCTAAATGATCTAAACAGATATCTTGCTTTTACGGTGTCTTTTGTTTATCTTTTCTCCTCCATATTTGCATCCGGCTATCATAAAAAACTGGGAGAATCTAAAAATTTGAAACTTCATTACTCCCTAATAAATTTGTTTACATTTACCATGCTCTTTACCCTGATCATAGATAATTTTGGTCTAATGTGGATAGGGTTGGAAGCCACTACAGCATCATCAGCCCTCCTTCTAATCGTTGAAAGAGGAAGAAATGAACTTGAGGCAGCATGGAGATATGTTATTCTTGTGTCATCGGGACTAGCCATAGCGCTAATATCTGTAATACTCATATTTGATGTTTACAGGCATTTAACAATAACTGACATATCCCTTATCAATGTCTATAACCCTCTTCTTGCCATTGCCGGCGTTACTGCACTGATTGGATTTGGTACAAAAATTGGCATATTTCCAATGCATACATGGCTCCCTGATGCCCACTCCCAGGCGCCTTCGGAGATAAGTGCCATGTTTTCTGGTATTCTCCTTCCTGTTGCAGTGTATTGTCTCTATGAATACTATTCCGTAACCTCAGTCGGACCGGTGCAGGGAATATATCTTGTGTTTATTTTCGCATCCCTCATATTCGTTGCAATGGTGATGCCGTCGCAGACTCAGACAAAGAGGATGTTTGCATATTCTACAATGGAGAACATGTCTATTGCATTGTTAGGGCTCATAACAGGAGGCATTGGATTTCTAGGGGCAATACTCATCCTCCTTTCTCATGCTTTTGGTAAATCGGGTGCATTCTATTCATCTGGCAATATTCTGGAAATGTATGGTACTCGAAACATTTCAATGATTCGGGGGATGAGAAATCGAATGCCATATACCTCATCAACGCTGATCCTTTCATCCTTGGCAGTAACCGGGGCACCTCCCTTTGCTACTTTTATCGGTGAGTTTCTCATCATTTATCAGTTAATTTCTATTGGGCAGGTAGCAGCCGTAATAATTTTAATAATAACTCTTTTCATAATTTCACTGTCTGTAATACACAAAGTTTCAACTATGGTATTTGACGGAAACGAAACAGAGAGAAAGGGGGAACCGGCCCTTAGCCAGATTCTGGTAACGATTACCACGGTGATTATGTCCCTTAGTATTACATTCTTTTACCTTGGAGGAATGATAACATGAATACAAATGATATTGTGGAGGGAATATTCACTAATGGAGGCAAGCAATATGTGATTCTTAGAGGTTCAGATATACCCCTAAGAACATCTGAGAATGACCTTGATCATCTGGATTATCTAAATTGCCTGAGAGGGGAATTTGAACATAGTACAGCAGGAGAAAATATCATAGGATTTGATTATGGACCCAGCATGGGAGGGGTTATCGAATCAATTCTTTTCAAAATGTATACTAACGGTGAAAGAATCATTTCCATGAGCACTTTTCCCAGATTCAAAGAGAGAATATTAAGCATCAGGGGTGAAGCTATTGACAGAGCACTTCTGAAGATGGAGCGTTTTAATGGTTTCCATAGTGCGTCCTATTCAACGTTGTTTTGCAGGGCAATTGAAAAATCTCTGAATATTAAAACTGCACAATCCACAAAACTGACACGGGTTATAATGGTGGAATTGGAAAGGATTGCTTCACACCTTTTTGTGATAACCCGCCTTTGTGAAGCAGCATCCCAAAATATTGCAGCATTTCATCTGAATGCCCTAAGAGAGAGGATGTTGCGTCTCATTTCAAAGGCCTTTGGGCACCGCTATTTTTTTGGAATAAATACC
>JAJYDZ010000103.1 GCA_021790415.1 Thermoplasmata archaeon
TAAATCACAGTATTTAAAAAATATTCCCAGTCCGTTACTGTCTTGTCGTTTGCCATTTTTCCAATTAAATGAATATGCTATTTTTTTGAGTCTTGGTATTATAATAGTGTTGAAGTAATCCCCAATTTCTGCAAGAATAAACTTTCTTTTACTTCCATATTCTTTGTTTAATTTCATAACTGCGTGTGCTGTGGTTCCAGAACCAGAAAAGAAATCAAAAACTAATGAATTCTTATCACTACCTATTTTAAGTAAATATTTGATCAACTCAGATGGTTTTGGATAGTCAAACAATCTTTTACCAAATAAATTTACTATTTCCGATGTTCCCAACTCATTCTGATAATCTAAAATTAAAGTATCATAAGGATTAGTTCTCTCTCTTGGCTTATTTGAGTTATCAACTAGTTCATATTCTTTATAGTAAATTTTCCACTTTCCATTTATTTTTCTGAACACAATAAAATCATTTTGAATTCCCCATTCAACCTTTTCTTTAGACCATGTGAAAATCCATCTTCTATCCTCAGGATCTCCCTTGGGCCATATTTCTATATCCTCTGGAGCTTGAATTTTATTGAAACTTTTGCCCTCTAAAACAATTATAGGTGTTTCTTTTGGTATTTTTACTGAATAATCTAAACTTTTTGAATATTGCTTACTTCCTCTATCTAACTGGTTTAAATCAAATTTGCCTCTTTCTCCAAGATATTCATCTTCTTGTCTTAATCTCGAAATATCAGCAATTTTTCTATTTATTTTAGCTTTGTCTATATTTTTTGCATAACATAAAATATAATCGTGATAATTTGCAATATGCTTAATGTCTTGCCTTGGCGCTGTCCCACTTTTTCTCACAAAATTTGCCACAAAATTATTTTCACCAAAAATTTCATCACAAAGTACTCCTAATCGACTTTCTGAGTGTATTCTTGCGGTTGATTTGATTGTATCACCGATACTTATAAATGAAGTACCTTCATCAGACATTAATTTTGTAGATATAGTCAATCGATTTTCCAACATAGTTAACCATGAAGCGTTTTGAAATCGATCTTTGTAGATAAATTCATCTTCGCCCGTGTTATATGGTGGATCAATATAGATAGTTTGTACTTGATCTTTGAATTTTGGCAATATTGTGTTTAATGCCTGGTAATTCTCTGAGTGAATTAACCATCCATCCAAATTATTATCCAAATATTCAAACGAGGAAATGATATTATTTTCAATATCTTTGAAATGTTTTGTATCAATTGTAAGAAACTTATATTCTTCATTTAATATTTGACCATCTAATCCATTTTCGAGGAGCCTTTTCGTATTAAAATCACTTCCTATAATGCCAAGATTCGCCCATTCCTCGATCTGGTTTCCCATTCCTTTATGGTTTAAAAGTTTCCTTATTGTATCAATTCCGTTCACTGTATGGGCTATTTTATCTAGTGTTATTACATAATTTACGTTGTATACAAATTTCTTCTTTACCCACAGTCTTCTTTCAAAATCTTCAATTTGAGAAATTTGCTCGATTATTTGTTTGCACAATGACGAAACAGTCTTTGCCAATAAGGCTTTCTTTTCAGGTACTTTAAATTCAGCATCAAGGATCAAAATCTCGTTCTTTACAAAATTGTCCAACTCTGAATTAAGAAATGCTTTTAAGTTTTTAACTATGAAATAATCTGACTCATTCTTTCTGAAATATATGTCAATATGCCTTCTAATAATACTTCTTTCGGTTTCATTTTCCTTGGTCTTTCCCGAAAGAATCTCTCTCAAATGTTTAGGGGCGTTATTTAATACGCTTTCTTCAGCTTTTTGTTTTATTGTATCCCTCACAGTCTTTTCATTTCCTAGGAAAACTTCGTTTCCATCATCCCTAATTGGGCGATAGTTAAAGAAAATATCAACCTCATCGCCGTGAACGATGATTGGGTCCTCAGCTATGAAAAAATATTTGTTCTCGGATGCAACGAAATTTTTATTTAGATCAGCGTCCTTAATTTTGAAATTTACTTTATATCTAGTATCAGGAATAAGTGGATTAGATACTATGAATGAGTAGTTAGTAAAATATTCAGTCGTTTTTACAAAATAGGAATTTCTCGTTGCCCAATATAGTTCAACTTCTTGCCCTTTATAAGGGATCATATACTTATCCCTGCCACCATATCTGATCTTTGGAATAAAATCACCGTCTGAATAATAACGTGATAAAAATTCATAAGAAAGATTAAAAACATCAGTCATCATGTTTTGTTCTTTATTTGGAAATCCACTGATGACAAGATCAACAATATGAACTAAGTCATCATCAATAAACTTTAGAATAATATCCTGCTTCATTTTCATTATTTTGTATATACCGAAATCTAAATCCTGCAAGTTTATCCTGAAAATCTCTTTCAAAAAATTTTTAAATTTGTCAACATTATTTGTTTCACTCATTGTAACCACCATAACGACATAACTTTATCATATCACATTGCAAGCATTCTTCACTAACATGAGGGTGAAACTCCTTAGATTCAATTCCCACTATTAGATCTTCTATTTTCCTTTCAATTTCATCAATCTTATGATCATCTAGATTAATATCTTCAACTTCACATTCTTCTAGATATGCTATTTTACCTAAATTCACGTTTTTACCTCTTTCTCTTAGGCCAATGTCATAAGCACCTATTTGTATTTCTATTTCTTCCTTTGTGCTTACATCTTTGTTCGTTTTGTAATCTGCTACTATATACCCACCACTGCCTGAAAGAATCACATCTGCTTTTCCAGACAATGATATTTTCCCATTTCTATAGATAATTCTATATTCGACATCTTCTGCATTGAGCAAACATTCTGGATAGCTTCTTATAAAATTATCCAAGATATAATCGCTTTTACCCTTCAGTCTATGATACACTGAACCGCTAGCAAAGGGAAGATAAAAATATCTATCCGAGGATTCCTTTATAGCGGACACCGGCTTGATCCCTTCTTCTTTCACAAGTTTCACAGCATTTCTGAGCACTAAATGCATTGCATTTCCAAAACCTATTTCTTCTTTTAATCCTGGCTGAAATCCCCAGATTTTTCTTAGTCGATACATGTATGGACAGCGATAGTACCAGATGATCTCACTGGGTGAAAATTCGAATACTAATTGTCTTTCAAAGCCTTTATTATAAAAATTAACTGATTTCAAATCGGGGTTCCCAAAACTATTTATGTCCATGTCATCGAGATATGGGCTTAGCTTTCCCATTATGCACGTTATGGCCAGGAAATCGCGAGGTCTAGTGATTGCAACGTAGAACAATCGTCTTTCATCGTCATCAGTTCCTTCGTATCTTTCTGAATCGAAAATATTTCTGGGTATTCCACACCATTTATCGGTTTTCCCCACCAAAGAGGATGGAAAGACCGATTTATTCATTTCTGATAATATCACCAATGGCCATTCAAGACCCTTGGCTTGATGTACAGTCATAATCTGAACTGCATTGTTTTCCTCATCTAACTCAGGTTGGGCCTCTTCATACGAGTCATGCGCATATGTGGTGATAAAGTAATACAGGGCCTTCAGATCAGATTTCCAGTTTATATTCTTCCCTCCTACTCTTCTTGCAGTTTCAAAATCAGTGAGGAGCTCGTTGAATCTTCCAATGTTTGCTATTACTATTGCGTCTTCAGCGTTTTCTGGATCCAGATTCTGAAAGTGAAACTTAGTAAGCATATCTTGAAAGATCTCAGTAATATTATCATATTTCTGCCCTAATGGCGGTCTTTCAATTTTCTTCTTAATAGAAGCAAAATCAGTTTCATTTATACCAGAAGGATCAGGATGGAAAACATCAATCGACATTTCCTTTATTTTTTTCATTAAGTTTTGCCCTTGTAGATTTTCACCGCCTGCATTCCATTCTTTATCAACAATCCAAGAAAAGAGCATACCAAAAATTTGGCCTTCGTATCTTTGGAAAAGTCCCGTTTTTCCACCAACCTGATATGGTATTTTTTTACGTCTAAACTGCCCAATGATAGACTTTCCTTTCGTCCTGACACTTCTCAGTAACACAGAAATGTCACTGTATTTCAATTTCCCGGAAGAAACCACATCCTGAATGGTATCCACTATCCATTTCGCCTCTTCTTCTTCATTAATAAATGAGCTTTTAATTAAAATATTATCCTCAGACCGTATTGGAATCATGTTCTGGAATCTGCCATTTATGCTCTTGGAAAAATGATTCGCGTTAAATACGATATTTTTTGTGCTCCTTCTGTTTTCATTTAGATAAAAAATTTTCACACCCTCAAGATCCTTTTCTATCTTCTTAAATAAATTATGATCGGACCCCCTCCATTGATAAATAGTCTGCCTTTCATCTCCTACGAACATCAGTTTTGAATTATATGATATAAGGAGCTGTATGAGTTCATATTGTAATGGATTAATATCTTGAAATTCATCAACGAAAAGAAAGGCTAGATTTAAATTATGCAATTTTGTCTTATCATTGCTTAACTCCTTCACTAAATCATGTATAATTGTGCCAAAAGTCATTATTTTATCTCGTTTTAGAAATTGCTCATATTTTATCAATCTGTCATAAAAATCCTGCCCGCTATCTCTTAGTTCATTTTCATTTATCATTTCGTTATAAATCATGTTTTTGGTTTTGTGAAATTCTAAGACACTTCTTGTATAGCCGTTTTCATACTTATCTATTCCAAGTTCCCAACCCATTCTAAGTAAATATGCAATCTCTTTGTTCTCATCAAAAAGAGTATAATCGGCATAAGAAAAATGATCTTCTAGAATATTTTTACAGTATGCATGTATAGTTCCGATATACATTTTATTAAGCTGGTCACATATTTCTGCATTTCCTAAGGCATTTGCTATCTCATAAATTCTCGTTTTCATCTCCCTTGCTGCTTTCTCGGTGAACGTAAAAGCAACAATACGTTGTGGATCAATATTATCTGTTACTATTGAATAAATGATTTTTCTAGCAATCGTCTCGGTTTTTCCGCTTCCAGCTGCAGCTTCGACTTTAATGTATCTTGAATTTGCATATACGATATTTCGCTGTTCCTTAGATATTGGGAAAGGCAAATCCAAAGAAAAATTATTTTTCATACTGATATCACAGCTTATTAATATTAATCAATATTTTGCCCACTATCCTTCTTTTGCTTAATAGTAATTTTATTGTGTATCTATCAATGGTAGACAATAATCTCTTCTCAAGATCTGAATCAGGGTTGTTCATTAAACCTTATAGTTTTGAATGAACATAAATCTTCTGCCTTTTTTTAAACAGTGTGTTCAGCTTGATCACCATTATGGCATTCCATCTGCAAATCGCATCCAGCTATCTCTCTTATTAGATGTGAAACATTAATAGTAATGAAAGCTGAGTAAACAACCTCCTTAGATGTGATTCTATGCTCTTTCCTTCCTTTCGGTAATCTGAAATCATGTTTAGATGGAACGTAAAAAACATTATTGTACTCTTCAAGGATGCTTATCAAGCTAGAATAATGTTCCCCTGTATTCTTTTTGATTTTTAACAGCGATGTTCCCATTGACCTTTTAATGCGGCTTCCTTTTGAGTGCAAATATAAGTCCAGTGTTTGCATAATTGATCCACGTAGTCACAAATGTATCGAATTGCATTTCTTGTCCGGTGTGGCAAGTACTCTAACTCAATGCAAGCGTAATACAATGGTCTCTTTGGCTGGGATCCAACCTTTTCCCTTAGCTCACTGATACCTTTGTTCTTTGTCCTTTTTTTAACTATCATTAATGATATATCGTTTGCTTTTTCAATCTCTACGTCATTAAGTATTTTTTTTGCTAATGCATATACTTCATCTGAAATATCGAGGGCCTCTTTCAAATTTCCTGTTTTGTATTTTGATATGAACATAATGCAACATGCTGACTATGTTAACTGCCGTTATCATATTTTATTCAATTTAAGCTTTCCAAAAATCCCTATCGATAACCTTTTTCATAGAGACACCCTACAAAATATGTTTTGGCCTTAAAAATAAAAACTGATTGTTCTGTTATGAAATCTGCTCCAGTTCTTTACTCACTTCACCTACAGTTATCTTCAGTTTTGATAAAGAGATGTATACATTTAGTATATGTATATGACTAAGAGATTCACTACTTAGATTTTTTTAATATTCTTGAATTCTTTTCTGATAATTGGCCATATTTGTCTAATATCCTATACCTACATAGAATAATAGGATCAGTTTCCAAATAGTTATTTAACTTTTCTTTGGTTATTGGCTTTGCACCTAAAAGATCGCAAAAAAGGGGATTTAAGTGCAAAGCCTTTGTTATTAGTCACATGATGGCCTGTGATGACAAAAAAGACGAATTAAAAATCATTTATAGTTTTGACAGAATGAAGTTTAAATTATTTAGTTCCAATTCTTTTTGAATTTCATATAAGATAACTATTACCTATCGAATTTTTTTGAGTACGTGCTCTC
>JAJYDZ010000104.1 GCA_021790415.1 Thermoplasmata archaeon
ATGGGCAATTGAACCGTAATACCAATGTTTATTTGCCAATGGATGATATTTCATCAATGCCCGGTATGGTATCACTAAAAAAGATAACAGTCGGTCAGTTAATGACAAACTGTTATGTAATAGGAAGTGCAGGAGAATGTGCTATCTTAGATCCTGGAGGTAATAGCAAACTCATACTCAATTACATTAAAGAATCTAAGCTGGCACCTAAATACATTCTTGCGACTCATGGTCACTTTGATCACGTGCTTGCGGTGGATGAGCTAAGAAAGCAGTTCAATGCTAAATTCATAATAAGTTCAAAGGAAGTACCAATCATGAGGGAATCAGAAAAGCTCATAGGAGAATTTATACACGGTGCTGCTTTCAAGGCACCTTCTCCAGATCAAACATTTATGGGACATATTACAATTAGAATTGGTGAAATTGATATTGATGGAACTGAATACCCAGGGCACACTCCAGGAAGTACTATCTTCTCCTTTGATAAGAATCTGATGACTGGGGACACACTCTTTGCTGGAGGCATAGGCAGAATAGATGTGGGAGGCTCAGAGAATGACATGGTGGAAAGCCTATGGAAATTGTGGAAAATAGGTGAAGATTATAAGGTATACCCGGGCCACGGAGAACCAACCACTATAAGAAGGGAAAAGATGATCAACACACTATTCAAATATGCAGCCGAAGAGAAATCCCTACCCAAATCTCTAGGTTCAAGGATACTTTAGGGGCCATATTTCCTCCTCAACCCCAAGCCTTTTATTGGATACCAGCGCATGATAAAAGAACAGACTCGAAAGACGGTTCATGTATCCCTGTACCGCCTTATCAATCTCTCTTCCAGAAGCTATTCTTGTCAAATCTCTCTCTGCCCTCCTGCAAACTGTTCTGGCAATGTGTAGTGCAGAGGCCTCCTGCGAGCCTCCCTGAAGAACAAACAGGGTTACCTTGCCAAACTCTTTCCCATACTCTGAAATTCTCTCTTCTAACCATTTTACCCTATCTTCTGTAATGACCCTCTTTCTTCCTTTCAAAGTTACATGCTCTCCGACAGTGAAAAGGTCTCTCTGAACTGCTTCAAGGTCTCTTTTTATGTCGCTCCACCTGGAAATAGATCTGGCGAATCCAACGAAAGAATTCAGTTCATCTAAGTCTCCCTCGAGGTCGATTATTGCCGACCCCTTGTTAACACGTTCTCCAGTCCCCGTATCGGTTTCACCCTTGTCTCCTCTCCCGGTAAACATAATGCAAGATGTTTCACAAGATTGTAAACATTGCTACATTTAGAGGCGAGGCAAATTATAAAAGCCATCGTACTCTTAAGAGTTAATGGCCATTTCAAGAAGTCTGTTCAGAGCAGGAATAGTGTCTGGTGGCTTTTGGGGGGTATTCACAGGATTCTTCTCCTATCTGATTCTTTCCCTCAACAGAAGTCAGGTCACATCCTATTTGAACGGATCCGGAACATCACCTGCTCCCTCATTTCAAACATTTGCATTCGTGCTTGTTATTGCACTTATAATCTTAGGTCTAATGGGAGGAATAATCATATCCATTATATTTGAACGGACGGGCCATCTTTTTGGAAAGCTAAGTCCTGGTAAACGAGGAATTATTCTTGGATTAGTTTTTGGATTATTTTTTATCTTAATATATCCATTTCCAGGAGATATAAGTGACATTGGATACATATTAATATCAGCACTTTCAGGATATTTTCTGTCTTCATTTTATATGAGATTTTCTAAGCGTTATGATGCACAGAATAATAATTTAAGAAAGGTGTAAATTGTTTAAGAACATTTAGAACTATGAGATTACTCATCATATCTGATGCCCATTCCAACTTTGAGGCAATTAAAGCCTTAGACAGAAAGGAACAATATGATGAGATAATTTTTTTAGGGGATGCCGTTAATTATGGCCCCCAACCTGCTGAGACACTTCAATGGATCAAGGACAACGTGAAATATAGAGTCATGGGAAATCATGATAATGCAGTTCTTTACGGAGTTGATCCTAAATGCAGTTCAAAGACACTAGATATTGCCCTATATACCATGGAAAATATCACAATCAAATTTTTGGACAAATCTTCAAAAGATATTCTAAATACATTTAAAACCAAGATTGAAATTGAGCTAGATGGGGTCCGGTTTCTGATGATGCACGGTTCTCCATACAACAATCTATTCGGATACACATACGGGAAGGAGACAGATCAGATAGCTGAGGACCCAAACCTGATGAATTTCTCAAGGATTATGTTAGGGCATACTCACTTTCCCATGTTATACAAGTCAAGGATCATTAATCCAGGAAGCTGTGGTATGCCAAGAGATGGAAATCCTGATCCATTTTACCTGATTATGGATCTGTATAGGGATACCTTGGAATTTCATCGCTTCAAATACGAAAATATCAAAGTTAAAAAAATGCTGAAGGAATTGGTAAAAGACAAGGTTATTCTGGAGAAACTACTTTCATACTATTGATAAATCGAGGGTAAGGGATGATAGAGTGGGACGAACTGAAAATAAAGATTGGCTTTAAGAAATTTCCTGATGATTACTTGACAGGCATAAAATGGGAAAAGTACATGGAACTACCTAAAGGAACTGATATATTCATGTATCGTGAAACTGAGGGGATTTATCTTGTTATAGACATGGAAAAATTCTATTTTCTTGATCTTGCATTGGCAAGGTTTGTACAGATGTGTGCCCTTACTGGAAACACTACTGCTCCGATTCTATCACATTCGGACGCATCAAAAATCGTAAAAAATTTCAAAAATGATATGGAAAAATGGGATTCCACGATGGGCGAATTGCTAAAGGAAAAACCTGATAAAGAACGTTTAAGGGCTCAGCTATGGGAACTTTCAGGATACGGCCATGTTTTGCACAGTTTTATGGATTTGGAATAATTCTGGTACAAGCATTCAAAAAAAGCCCTATTTTCAAATGTAAAATTTTAAATCGTGTTAAACAGTACTATGCATTCTACTATCTTTTTGAATGACCCTATTAATAAATTACTATTTTATTGAATTTGTAATGGCTTGGATCTGACTGTCAATTCGATTGGCAAGGTCACCAAGTCCTGTGAAAGGTGCAAAAAGCTCTGTTGCACTTTGCGCATTTACTTTTGTTTTACCATTATCTTCATAGACATAAATTCTCAGAGGTGGGACAATCCCTGCCCTTAAATCTTTTTGAAAGACTTCAATTGCAAACTTTGGATGGAAAACCTCAAAGATTGAATTGCCCCCAATATTGATGCCAATTTTCCTAAGGTTTTCACGGGCATCTATGAATGAAACTACCTTGAGGCCATTATTTTCTATGGATTTTCTAAGAACTTCAATTGTTTCATCAAATTGATATTTTGAAATTATTTGATTATATTCCATAATTATCACTCCACACAGCAAGCCATTTTTGAGAGGTCTCTTATGAAGGATTGTGCAGCGAGTTTTATTCCCTCAGATATTGATGGAAATATATGGCTTGTTGATATAATATCATCTATGGTATACCTATTTTTCACTGCATATGCACCCTCAGTGATTATATCTGTGGCATTTGGGGCCATTATGTGCATACCCACAATTCTGTTGTCTCTTGGATCAACCGTGATTTTTATGATGCCTTCAGTCTCTCCCATTATGCTTGCCTTTGTGAGGTTTGACAGAGAGAAGACCCTGCACGAACATGCACCGTTCTTCTTTGAAAATTCATTTTCAGTCATTCCCACACCTGCTATCTGAGGACTTGTGAAAACAGCCCATGTTGAAGAGTCATAATCAATCTCCTGATCCTCCCCAAACATATTGCTTACAGCAATCACACCTTCCCTTGCGGCCAGTGTTTCAAGAAACATTCTCTTTGAAACGCAGTCTCCTGCAGCATATATGCCGGGTGTAGAGGTCTTCATATTCGGTGAGGTAATAATAAGACCCCTTTGATCGGTTTTTACCCCGGCAGACTCAAGATTCAGACCCTCGGTATTAGGTATTCTTCCCGTGGCTACAATGATCTCTTTTACTTCTAAACTCTCCTTTCCCTTATGCGTAATGATCTCCAGTGTTTTGCCATTTGCAGTTTTCTTTACTGCGTTGACTCGAGCTCTGAGGTAAAATTTCATTCCCTCCTCTTCAAGCACCGTCTTCAAATTTAATCCTATCTCTGGCTCCGTCTGCGGAAGCAATGAATCAAGAGCCTCTATGACAATAATTTTTGAACCAAGATGTAGCAAAGCCTGCCCCATCTCAAGACCGATTGCTCCTCCACCAATTATTGCTATGGATTCAGGCAGTTTTTTTATTTTCCACAAAGTGTCGCTGGTAAGGTATCCGGTATCCGAGAGTCCTTCGATATTAGGTGCTGTTGGTCTTGAACCAGTAGCAATCAATATGTTTGAACCGGAAACTCGTGACAATTCCTTTCCCTCCGCATCAGTTATAATTACTGTTTTTTTGTCAACAAATTTTCCAAGTCCGTCAAGCACTTTGACATTCTTGTAATTCTCTATTACGTTTGCATACTTCACATCCCTTGCATGATTCACATAATCATTCAGGCCTACCATTATTTTAGAAAAATCATGTTTTACAGGAGTTTCAAATATTCCAACCATTTTAGGGTGTTCTGGCTTGAAAACTGCATGGGATGCCTCCAGAAGGTACTTTGATGGAACACAACCAACATTTACACAGGTTCCTCCTAATGGTCCCATTCCAATCATTGCAATTCTCATCTCTCCATTACTGATCTCGGAGGCCTTTATAGCTGCTGAAAATGCAGCAGCACCCTTTCCCAGTATTAAAAGATCAAATTTTTGTATTTCACTATTCATAGAATCCATCCTCCTTAATCTTCCAAGAGTGTGGCTTTATAGTGGGAAGGCTTAACAAAAACCTTGTTTTTTAGGAGTTCCTTCGGATTTATCTCATCTGAATTTACCTTAACTATACCAGTTCCATTTTTTAAAGAAACATTAACATCCAGAACTCCAGGTTGTTCTTTGAGGCCTCTGGTAATAGTGGCTACACAATCCTCACATGTCATTCCGTATATTCTCAGCTTTACTTCCTGATTCATAATATCATATTGATGGGAGTTTAATAAGTTGTAAAGTATATTTTTCTTTACCTTAAGACGCATTATTAGTTTGGATCACAAGATTGCTCTATTAATTAGAACTATAGGCAGATAACATAACAGGTAAATACACCTTTTCCTGAACAGATTTTCTATTCATAAAGTATTTAGTTGTGGGAGTAATAGGAATAGGAACCATGGTATCAATAATAAATTTTGACAGGTTCCTTATGGGATTCACATTAGCCTCACATATTCTTATTGTTACCATGAGTATAGGCTTTAGCATTCTCATATCTCTTGCTGAATTTCTTGCAATAAGATGGAAAGATCCATACTATGAAGCAATGGCCAGGAGATTTACCAAAGCATTCGTAATTTTCTTTGCGGTAGGGACTGCAAGTGGTACAGTTCTTGCAGTTGAACTTTTTGCTTTATGGCCAAGTTTCATGGTAATTGTGGGCAAGGTGGATATCCTCCCCTTTTATTATGAAGTATTCGCCTTTCTCCTAGAATCAATTTCACTGGCTCTTTATTTCTATTACTGGGACTTTTTTGAAAACAGATACAAACACTGGGCATTATCCTTATTGGTTGCCGTTGGTACCGTTATGTCAGCGGTTTTCATCACTCTGATAAATGCATGGATGAATACCCCTTCTGGATTTAACATACCGTATTATCTGAAGACAGGGAATCTTATTAATATAAATCCAATAGCTGCAGTACTGACTCCGTCAGGATTTTATGAAGATGCTCATGTAGTAACAGCTACAATCGCTGCAGGGGTCTTCCTCATTGGAACGTATCTTGCATACAGCTTCATAAAAGCAAAAACTGAAGATGGAAGAATATTATACAGAAAGGGTCTGAATATAGTTGCAATCGTGGGTTTAATTTCAATAGCTCTTGCAGGTATATCAGGCAGTGTTGCAGATTCGCTTCTTATTACTCTACAACCTCTTAAATACGCCGCAATTGAACTAAATCTCAACAGTTCAACGTCAGCGGCTGAAATTATAGGTGGAGTATACTCCTCAGGAAAAATTCTCTATGATATATCTATACCTAATTTACAGAGTTTACTTGCATTTCCCCTTACATTTGGAAAGGGGACTGTACCGGGTTTAGATCAGTATCCTCAAAGTTTGTGGCCACCATTATTCATTCACCTCACCTTCGACACAATGGTTGGAGGGGGTTTTCTTGTTGGGCTTTTTGCCCTTTATCTAGCATGGAGACTACTCAGAAAAAAGTCCATTACAACAACCCTTCCCATTTATGGAATGATTATTTCCGGCCCTCTTCTTGCTTTAGTTTATGATAGTGGATGGGTCACAGATGAAGTCGGAAGGCAGCCATGGATTATATACAATGTTATGACTGTACAGTCTGCAGCCAACAC
>JAJYDZ010000105.1 GCA_021790415.1 Thermoplasmata archaeon
TTTAAGCTATTCAAGGCTATATCTAAAACTTACTTATGCGGAACTCCATATAGCTTCTGGAATCAGTATTTCCCATTCTCAATTAACTCCTTAAAAATGTAAGTTTGAGTGCCTTTAAGGATGGCCTTACGGACCTATAAAGAGTGCCACTCTTTAAAAGTCTTTAAAACTCTTTAAAACACTCTTTATAACTCCTTATAGCTATAAAGAGTCCTTAAAGTGACCTTAAACCATAGCTAAAGTGACCTTAAAATGACCTCCATGTAAGGCTATATTTGTATAGCATTCCTGGGGACCTATAACGACACATTTCGGGTAAATATCCCTAAAGAACCCTTGGAGAAACTGCAGGTCCTCTTGTGACGCACAGTAAAATTTTCAACCAGAATCTGGTGGTGTTTCCTTGCATAAATCTTGTTATGATCATATTTAGTCTCTGGAGAAACCCATTGTACGGACTACCTTCTCCCTGATTGCCTCAACGATGAATTCGGACCTGTTCCTGTAGCCAAGCTCCGGATTGTCCCTTATTACTTTTTCAACAGTGTCAAGCAGCGTATCCGGAATTTTTACGGTGGTGTAGCTCACCATAAAATGTTTCATTGCCCGGTCAGTTTATTTATTGGGAGTTATGTATTACAAACATATAGCAACTTACTTTAATGAAATACTCTTCTTGATATTTAACCAGTTTATTGAAATGCGAAGGTTGCAGAAGTAACTCGTTTCATGATTGGAATAAAGGGGTGTACGCTTGGAAACAATTGGAATTTTTAACTGTGTGACTGAGAACTGGATGAAGGAGAAGCATCAGCTTGACCTATGGATAAGGGACACAACACATAAGTTTGAACAGGTGGTTCTCTGCCTCGTAGGTGATAGTGATAAGATTTTCAGCGGAATTGATACATCATTTCCAAACCTGAAACTCATCCCATGTGGCGAGAATCTGAATGAAGGGGACACACTTTCCGAGGAGGTTTTAGATGGATGTTTGAGACTTGCAGAAGATTCACTGGATACCGATTGGTCATTCTTTCTTGAACTGGATGAATATGTTACGGATACCCCTAGGCTAGGTGGAACAAATTCTGCTCTAAGGGCGGATTCACATCTTTTCGTTATGGATCTGTACCATGAACTGCATGGGTATTCCAGCGTTGAGATTGAAACAAAAACCGGGAAGAAAACATTTGGATTTCTTAGGTACCCAAGACTCGCCCCATCAGGCACACATATAACTCACGATGGGTTCAAAGACTGTCTGGTTTCTCCTCACGCCTCTGTGAAAATATGGAGCACAGCAATTTTGCAGAATAATATTTTGAACGTTCCCTCGGAAATCACTGCTTACAGGGAAGTACCCATGAATGAAATCCCGGGAATCCTAAGAGAGAACCATAAGAGATTTGAATCACTCCAAAAGGGGGCAGGCACCTTATACCCGGGAGATTAACCCGGACTGTCTGCACCATAGGAGTACAAACTTAGACGAGGGGGTTCAACTAATCAATGTCGAACCATTCTCATAAGAGAAGATCACTGTTCGCCTGTCCAATAACAGTTCACTGGAAATCCCTCTTCCATTTTTTCCTTGAATTTTATGGGTTCTCCATTTCTAATCTGGTTCTCAAGATCTGAAGTAACGTCTGCCGGAAAACATATGAGGTTTGCACATTGTAAATACTCATCAACAGTGTCTGTAATGAGCCTGCTCGAAAAAAATGTCAGCCCTCAAGCCAGGTCTGCCCAAATTGTAAGCAGGGTCTCCCAAGGAAAATGCTAACTCTTGATGATTGGTAAGAAACTCTAGGCTACTAACCTCAATTGACAAATCCGGGACTTTCGTTTCATTCAAATCCAAGAGCTCCTTGAATGTCACTTGTTGTAAACGCAGAGCGGTCACTAATCCCTGCTGACTCTAATTGAAATTAAGAAAAAGAGATTGCCTATAAAATGCGGATATTACGGATTCCCTGACCAACTAAAGTAAAATACCTTTATTATACGGCTTCTGAATTCCGGAATTATGAGAATATTGGATGTATCACACATTTCGTCAAGGGGAAGCTCTTATAGAATCACCTTACCACTGAAGGTCGTTAAGAAATTAGGTTTGAATCCTGATGACATTGTGGTTTTTGGAGAGCAGGATGGGGAAGTTGTAGTAAGAACGATTAGGGTGGAAGAATAAGTTGCAGTGAGATATTTAGGTCAATTTTGTTAATAAATCAGAATAGACACCAGGAGATGTTCCATTAAAGTTACTAAAAAATAAAAGGGCACTAGCCTGATTAAATTTTGTTGAATAACCAAAAAGTCCTTCTAACTGCGGAGACTGCAATAAGACGCTATCTTTCCCTAAAATTGTTTCAATCTTGATTCTTGTGTTTATGGTTCCACTGTTTCCGGGATCTTCATCTAATAAAGCAACTGTTTCAATTCCCAAAGAATTTAAGACCTCTGCTATTGCGGGGATGTTGTCTTTTCCGCCACATGATGTTACGGAAACATTGTTTTTAAAGATGTCAAATCCCAATTTCTCAATCATTGCTCTACAGGCAATTTCGTCGTCTGGTCCTTCCACGAGCACCACTTTGTCTGCAAATAATGCTTGATTAACGTGTTCATTAAACTTAGATACAACCTTCCCCTTTGTTAAGGAACTTGATGCAGATAATTTCAATCCGGATTCAACCGTTGTGCTACCATTGTTTTTCCTCACGATATGGATACTGTCAAAGTCAGATATGTCTACAAACGACTGAGAATGTGTCGTATAAATTATCTGCAGACCATTGTTGGATAGATCAGCGAAAGTGTTATACAAATTCCTACATGCCTGTGGATGAAAATGTATCTCCGGTTCTTCAATCGCAAGTATGACACTCTTTCTAACTATATTGCTGTAGGCCCTAGCAACAGAAACTGTTAAGGCACTTTGCGTTCCAGCCCCCATTTCCTCCGGATCATACTTCTTGGCTGCACTGCCTTCCTTCACGTAAGGCCGCACATTCTTGATTGCCTCTATTGGATCCAAAACTGATAATTCTAGTGTCAAATCAAATCCAGTTTGGTCCCTTATGGTATTCTTGAGGTGGTCTTCTAATGATTTAAGATCTACTCCCGAAGACCCTCCAAATAATTCTGATTTGAATGAATTAGCAACCTCTTGTGAAAATTTTCTTTTCTTTGCTTCAGGGATTTGCTTTTCTATATACTTTAGAATTTTGCCGTAAAGCGTCCACTGAGTTGACCTAATCTGTTGCGCTGATTGTCGATCTACATCGAGATATACGAGTGGAATTTCATCTCTCATTTCCTGATTAACACGTATGGGGGTGCCGTTATTATATAATAGGGATTGTCTCATTGAATTAAGAGCAACATAATTCACATTTCCATTGTCGCACTCTAATCTAAACCCATATACGTCGCTGTGGCTGCGTGGATCTGTAAAATGATTGTCAAACATAACATCAATTTTTATTGTCTTACTTTGATCTCGCTCAAAGTAGTGGTTCTCTTCAAATGTTCTGTTAGAAGGGTATGTTTCACCCAAAACAAGTGATAAGGCTTTTACGATATTTGATTTCCCGGCATTGTTTGGACCTATGAGTGCATTCATTTTATGAAATTTGAGTGCAATCTTCTCAATGGACCGAAAGTTCTCGATATAAATAGAGTCTATCCAAACCAAAGCAAACCAAAAAAATAAACATCGTAGTATAATATAAATCTTATCTTCAATTAAGTAGATTAGAATTTTAACCTCATTAATTACTTCATTTTCTTCAAATTAATCTTCCCATTTTCCTCATAAAAACGCAAAATGTCTTCTTCCTTGATACCCAAGATTGCCTGAACTTTCTTTGGAAGGGTTATCCTAAGTGACAACCCTCTTTTTGAAACATGTGATATATCTACCAATTGTTACATAAATTGGAATTGTGGGATTTAATTAAAAAGTTCACACATTTCTTAGGCTAGAGAATTATTGTCATGCCATGATAAAATTTATATCCACACAATGCTAAAAGAAAACGATATAATGAGGTTAAAGAGAATTGGAGTCTAGTAAGTTTGCAAAACTGCCAAAGTTTCTTTCAGCAGCTGATAAAACTCTCGCTTTAACTTAACTATTGAGGTACGACAATGATAAGAAGAGTTTATTTTTATGGTTTTCAAGTTCCAAGATTGTTTTTATCCCCTGCACAAGTGATATGCCAGTACCAAAATGTTAGGAACAAATCTCAGTCAACTACTAAGTTTTCCCAGATATTCTCTGTCTGCAATTCAAAAACAAACTCTATTCAAAAGAAGAAACACTTAATGTTGTTTGTCG
This sequence comes from Thermoplasmata archaeon, assembly GCA_021790415.1. Next base: position 4,346 of record JAJYDZ010000105.1, read on the forward strand.
CGGATGAAGATGATGGAAGTGGGAGAGTTCAAGGCAGATTAATAAAAATCAAACAGGGTAAGGCAAAAAGGGTCGATGTGGATAATGGGAAGGAGTGGTTAGAAGAACTTCGAAGGACCAATGGGTTAGAAGAGGAAACGTATGTCCTCATCAGACTGAATGAAGGTGTCATGATGGCAGAGTTTAATAGCGCTGCCTTTGGCATTCTGGCCGAAAGAAATTCTTCCTATTTCAACGACGTCTTGAAGATAAACAGTACAGTTTTGAAGCCCTTGGGACTCCCAGATGCATTCAAGAGATTAATAGATTCTAACTTTCTTGAAGGTTATAATTTCAAGATCGATGATGGGGACAAGAGATTATCTGAACTCTTATTTGGGCAATCTTTTGGGGGCTGGATGAGAAAACGCATTGGAAACCAGACTAAGAGAAACGGTGGTAAAGTGAAAGTTTCAGTTGATGTAAGATTTACAGCCCAAGAAGCGAATTTTTCGAAAGAGGAACTTGAGGATGCAAAGAGGGCAGTCAATTTTGACAAAGGTGATGGTAAGATTGATCAGGCAGAAATAATTACTGAAAATGGAATATTTTCCTTAATATCCAAAACCTTTATCAACGACACAATTGAATACGATGAAGAAGCAGATGATATGGAAGAAACGTTATTTAATGAAATGGAAACCGCTTATGATAGAAAGATAGATGACGTCTCTAAAGCGGTGAAAATAGAAATGCCACAAAATAGCCAACATCCATTGGATTTCTTTTCGAATGACTAGTTACTTTCGGCCGATACATAAGAAAATGTCAAATACAGATAATACGACATTAACGTGATCAGCGAGAGGGATAGGACAGAAAAGAAGAGATTGAACAGCTCAATGGTAGTCCTATCACCATATGATAAAATACTAATTGCAGTAGAAGCAAACCCACAAGCCAGAGCTATGACTTCTGATGATGTTGCGGTTAATATTATTTTACCGATAGATTTGAAAGCTTGGTTGTCTTTTATTTTTTTTTCTATAACAGGAACAACTCCAATAAGAATCGAAAATGTTGTGAAAGTTAAACCAAGCATTATTCCCATGAGTGAAGTTAATTCCTGATTTAGGGAAGACAGTGATAGCTCATCATAGGTCTTAGTAGCCAACATCAACGAGAACCATACTATGTTCATCAACACCAAAGCTATAATTGGAAAGTATCTTCTTAGGAATCTTTTTGTTTTTCGCATTAAGCTATTATATCCTAAATATTTCAATATAAAACCCTTTCCTTTCAAATTCGCATTTGTTTCTATTTATTAGTTAAACAGAGTGAGTGTTGTTTGTCCACTAAGACAACATTATTTGGAGGTACTGAGACTGTATCGGTACCCACACCCCCAACTATTCTTCTTCGGATCATACACCATCGTAGGCCTGTGATGAACAGTTACCTTATTCGGCTCCCCAAATATCCCAATGATTTCAGGGTCAGTCATTGACAGATTCAAGAGGTAAGTTCCCTGGTGATTGTCCAGTAAACTCTTCAAATCGACAAAATCTTCCATTTTGAACTTATACCTGTACTGATCGCCTCCCCTCAAATATGGCGGATCTAGATATAATAAAACATCAGGCCTGTTGTATCTCTTCATAAGAGATCTGAAATCCATGTTCTCAACTATCCACTTCTTCGCCAGGAGAAAATCTTCAGTTCTCAATGGTGGTAGGTTTGCCTTTTTGTAATATCGCTTGAAGGCCTTTCCTGCACCAGAGAATGAAAACGTGTGCAGATATATGGTCTTGAAGGCAATATCCACATCATTTCTAGGATCTGATAATTTCAACTCTTGGAATATGGTCTCATGAGGAAACGCATTCCTCAGCTTCCTTTCCAGCTGCATTCTTGTCCTGTTGTCCTGGAGAACCTTGAATGTCACATAGAGATCTTTATTGACGTCGTTATACACCTTGACCTTCTTCCATTCATCAGGTATATTCAGCAATACCTTACCTGACCCCCGAATACATCAACAACTATATCAAATTGGTCTAGATTTTTCTCCAGTATCTGGAGGATATTTTTGATCTGATAGAATCTGCCGCCATAATACGGAAAGGTGCTCTTCATATGATTGTCTATTACGCAATCATTTAATCCTTA
>JAJYDZ010000106.1 GCA_021790415.1 Thermoplasmata archaeon
GATCTAAAGGACGCTTTCGTATATGGGCTTATCATTATGATTTTATTCACATTAGGAGGCTCGCTTCTTCTTGAACTTATGGGAATATCCATAGCAGCAATCCAAATTGCTGGTGGTATAATTCTACTAATAATGGGAATTGAAATGGTAAGGGAGGGTGACAGGCCAAAGTCAACTGGCAAAACCTACAAAAATCCCGACCTGGGAATAGTACCATTTGCAACACCACTACTGGCCGGGCCAGGAGCCATATCTCTGGTAATCATTCTATCGCAATCCGGTCTATATGCAATAATAGAAGTCCTGGCTTCTCTAATTACAATATTCATAGTAGTAGTCGTTCTATTTACATCCGGAACCAAAATATCCAGAGCCATAGGAGATAAATCTCTTAAGGCAATAACAAGAATTTTTGGTTTATTGGTTGCGGCTTTTGCCATCCAGTTTATAATTGACGCAGTTGAAATTATTGCATTGGTGGTTTAATAGAAGAATGAAATCTAGAGGTCTAAAAGGAAAATTCCTCTCCATTCATTGGAAGGATTATCTCATAGTTTGAAAGATCCTCAAGCATTTTTTCCCTTTGTTCGCCATGGCAGAAAATAATTCTGTCCGGGCTGCATCCATTAATAAATTTAACCAGATCGTCATGGCCAGCATGTGCAGACATATCAAAAAATTCAACTTTCATTTTGGGTCTTACCTGTGCTCCTGCAATGTTTAATGTACCGGTTTCCATGAGTTGTCTTCCATTGGTTCCCTCGACCTGATATCCTGTCATGAATATGGCGCTCTTCTTATCGTCAAGGAGCTTCTCAATATACCCTAGAGCAGGTCCACCGTCTAACATACCTGAAGTAGATATAATTATATCATTTTCAAGGGCGGTTTCCCTCATATTTCTCCCCCTTATTTCATTGACATTCGATAGGGCCTTCCTGAAGTTCTTATCAGATCTTAGGTATCCTGGTGTGTGCATATATATGTTTGAGATCAAATTACCCATTCCGTCCGTTGCAATATTGTATGGTAAATCGCTGATTGACATGACAAGTTCCTGAGTTCTGCCCATGGCAAATGATGGAAGAATAACTTTTCCTCCGCCTTCCACAACTTCTTTTATGGATTCTCTCAGATTTTTTCTCACAGCTTCTCTATCTACATGATTTTTCCCTGCATAGGTACTTTCAATTATTAGTGTATCACATTTCTGCGGTTCTGCACCTTTGAGAAGAAGTGAATCACTTGTATATAGATCTCCAGTGACCATAATGCTAGATGAATTTTCAAACTTCCACATGGTTGAACCTGGAATATGTCCTGCGCTTTGCGGTGAGACCTTGAATCCATCTGCCTCGATAGTCTCACCATATTTTACGGTCATCAAATTTTCGTAGAGTTTCTCAATATCATCTTGCGTGAATCTGACTGGATAACCTTCCAGATTCATGACTTTTATTGAATCTTTTAGCATCGGTCTCATGCTGTTAGCTGTCATATCGGTAGCGTATATATTCGGAGTGTAATCCTGATAGAAGATAGGAAGAGCTCCTATATGGTCAAGATGGGAATGCGTTACGAATATTGAATCGACCTTTTCCGGTGGTAGAGGGTATAGTGGTGGTTTTTCCGGAATAACCCCGTAATCAATGAGAACCTTCTTTCCATGTTCTTCAATAATAATCCCGAGACGCCCAACCTCCTGAGCGCCTCCTAAAAATCTTATCTTATACATCTTATAACCTTGCGCCTTCCAATCTCTTGCTGCACTGGCAGTTTCTTGGTGTGTTTTGTTTCACAAACATTTCTATATTTTTCATTGTTTTTTCCTCATTTTCTTTTATGATCTTTATTACTTCAGAAGCTTCCACAGGTTTTTCAGACCATACATCATAATCAGTTACAGTAGCAAGCATGGAGTAACACATACTCAATTCATCTGCAAGTGTAATCTCCGGAACTAATGTCATTCCTATTATATCTCCAAAATTCCTGAACATCCTTGATTCTGCCCTGGTTGAAAATCTTGGGCCTTCAATTACTACATATGTTCCACCATTATGAGTTTTCCCATTTTTCTTTGAAACAGAAAACAGGATATCATTCATTCTGGGACAAAAAGGATCGGCAGTTGAAATATGTACCACATCTGGTCCATCGAAGAATGTAAGTGATCTCTTTCTGGTGAAATCAATGAATTGATCTGGTATAACAATATCTCCCGGCTCAATACTTTCCTTTAAGGAACCAACAGCATTAATTCCCAATATTTCATTGCATCCAGCCTTCTCCAGTGCGTAAATATTTGCTCGATAATTTACCATGTGCGGGGGGATCTGATGCTTGTTTCCATGCCTTGGTATAAACGCGACTTCTTTGCCTGAGATTATTCCAGTTTGAATATCTGCTGAAGTTTCTCCATATGGAGTATTAATCTTCAAAGATTTCTTTTCAGAAAGAAGGTTATAAATTCCGCTGCCTCCTATAATGCCAATCAATTTTTCTCCTCTTATTTTTATTGGTAAATTTATGTATTGTATTTAACCAATCGTTTTTCAAATGCGCGAAAAAAAGCTATTTTATATGAATGTGTCTTTAGCTTACTTAGAGGGAGTTTTCTCTTGGTCATAAAAAAAATAAATGAAATTACAGATGAAATTCAGGATGTTGAATTGACTGCAAAAGTATTGTCCCTTTCTCAAAAGGAGAGGAATTCAGAAAAGGGTAACAGTGTGTATCACTATGGTCTGCTGGGGGATGAAACAGGGGTGTTACCCTTCACGGCGTGGAATATCTCATCAATGGTCAGGGAAAAGGATGTAGTTAACATAAAACGAGCTTATACAAAGAAATATAATGATAAGATAAGGATATATTTTGATGATAAAACTGAGTTTGCATTAAAACCTGATGTTGAAATGGAGGTCAAGAGAACATACAACTACGAGAAAATTAAGAATCTAGGATCAGGAGTAAAATTCGTTACACTTGAAGGTATCCTAAGGGAAGAGAAAGAACGGGAGTTTGAAAATAATGGTGAAAAAAGGAAAGTATACTCGTATGTTATGGATGATGATACCGGAAGCATAAGGATATCTTCATTTGGAAGGAAATTACCAATGGGACATGGTGTAAGACTTGAAGGAGTGAAAATAGATGAATTTAATGGAAGGGTTAATGCTAGCTTGGGAGAAAGGGCTGAGGTACATGATATAGAACTTCAGATTGAAAAAGGGCCAAAATTCACGTACATCTCAGAAATTGTAAATCCTATAGGGGGGATATATATTGCCGGATTTCCCATATCCATGGGCGAAAAGAGCGGGCTTATAAAAAGATGTAAAGAGTGCAAGAAGAAAATTGACGATGAAAGATGTGAAACACACCCAGAAGCTGGATTTTATTATGATATATTTGCATACTTTAACGTTGATGATGGAACTGGTTACATTTCTGTAACAACCGGTATGGATGCTATAAAGGATATTTGCGGCATAAAACCTGAAGAACTATCAAATGAAAAAAGACCGCCTTTAAAAAAGGAAATATATGAAAGAATAGAACGATCATTAATGGGGAAAGCTTTGAAGATTCAGGGGAGTCTTTCAAAGAATACGATGGGTATGAGTTTAAGGGCAAGTCTGGTGTCACCGATACGTGTAGAGGACAATAAAGAACTAAAAAAAATAATGGAGAGTGAATTTCTATGAGAGAGGGGAAAAGAGAACCAGCAAGATGGATTTTTTCAAAGGAATTACGGGAAACCACTGTGGTGGAAGAAAATACTGAAAGTGAAAAGATAAGGTCAATGTTTTTGACGCCACTGGGATCAAACGGCAGGAGAATTTTCTTTGTTGGAAACGTAACGAATCAGAGAGAAGACGAAAAGTCCATCAGATTAACGGTGTCAGATCCTACTGGTGCTTTCTATCTTTCATTTTTTGAGAGAGATTTTAACCAAAATGTTAAAAGGCAACTGGAAAAAATAGAGCTAAATCAAAACGTCGCAGTAATGGGAAGGGTTAGCCACTATAAAGGGGAAGATGGGAAAATACTATTCAATATCAACCCGGAATTAATTCATGAAACGGACGCAGAAAGCATGAATTTCTGGAACATGAGAACAGCTTACCTTTGCAGGAGAAGGATTATTGGATCAAAAGAGGCTTTGAAAAAGGCAGACATTTCTCAGAGCGTATTAACTGCTTCCGGTTTGACAGAGGACGAGGCTGAAGGAATTTTAAAGAGCATTAAGGCTTATCCGAATTATGATTACACTAAATTTGAAGAAGTTTTAACCTCGTTATTGTTTAATCAGCAAATTTCACAAAACATCAATATTGCAAAGGATGGCATTATAGAATTTCTTTCCTCTGGTGTTGATCCACAAGGAATAAAATATGAAGAGATAGTAAGTGAACTATTGAAGAAAGGTGTTTCGCAGAACGAGGTTGATGAAGCTCTTAATGTTCTTGGCCGAGAGGGTGACGTTTTCGAGGTCTCGCTAAAGAGATACAGAAAAATTTAGTTCAATTATAAATTATTTCAAATACATTAATTTAGACCTAAACTCATTCTTTCAAGATGGTCTACAGAATTTTGTGTAGATATAAATCATGAATAGAAAATTCATGAAATGAAAAAGGATACCTCCTTGAACAGAACCAAAGAAGTAAACGCAAATCGATGACATGGATAAAATTGTAACGGAAGTGACAAGAAAAGCTGTAAAGGAATTCCTTGAGAATGTGATGAATACTGAAAGTGATGCATTCCTCGTGGAAAATCAGGGCCAGAAGAATGGATATTATGGCAGATCAATGAAGACAGTAATGGGAGAGATAAGATATCTGAAAGTACCGATAGATTGTGATGGATCGTTCCAGAAAGAAAATAGGGAAAGATGGTAAGAATAATTTCCATTTGTCATATTTGCATTCATTGTTCTATAATCCTATTACCACCTGAGTATCATATCCTTTGCTGCTTTAACTTCGTTGGCTCTTGTGATTGGTAGTGCGTTTGGTAAAGACTCCAGGTAAGAGTTTTCAGAATGTAAAGCATCTATCATTAGTTGACAATATCTATCTAGATCATCAACACTGACATCCTCCGTTGGTTCTATCATTAGAGCCTCATGAACTATGAGCGGAAAATAAATGGTAGGTGAATGTACACCATTATTTATGAGGTACTTGGCTATATCTAGAGCTCTCTTTCCTCTGTTTTCTGATGATACCACAACTTCATGTTTTTTAAGATCACCAGAAACACTTTCATACTCCCCTTTAAGTTTTGCGGAAATATAATTGGCGTTCATTACAGCTCTAAGGGTGTTTCTGTACATTCCATCTTTTCCATGATATCTCATATATGCCCAAGCTCTTAACAAATTTATGAAAGAACCATTAAATGATGAGATTTTTCCAATGGAGTTAGAGACATTATAGTTAAAGAAATACGTTTCTCCCTTTCTATCGACAAATGGTGAAGGTATAAAGTCCATTAACTTTTTACTTACGGCTATGGGTCCGGCACCTGGCCCCCCACCTCCATGTGGTGTTGCAAAAGTTTTATGAAGATTAAAGTGAACCAGATCAAAACCCATTTTTCCGGGATTCGTCACTCCTACAATCGCATTGAAATTTGCGCCATCATAGTATAACAGCGCGCCTGATGAATGAATTAAAGATGCTATCTCCTTAATTTTTGGTTCAAAAACCCCTAGTGTGTTTGGGTTTGTTATCATAAACGCTGCCGTTTTAGGTCCGATAGCTGCTTTAAGAGCATCAATATCAATTCCCCCGTTTGAATCGCTTGGTATCTCAATTACGGAGAACCCAGCCATTGTGGCAGAAGCGGGGTTAGTCCCATGGGCAGAATCAGGAATAATTATTTCGTCTCTATCGTGCATGCCAGAATTCTCCAAGTATTTTCTAATAATAAGAAGTGCCGTATATTCGCCTTGGGCGCCTGCAAGAGGTTGTAGTGATACTCTCTCCATCCCAGAAATCTCCTTCAAATTTTCTTGTAATTCGTACATAATCTGAAGTGTTCCCTGAATCGTTTTTTCATTTTGGTTTGGATGGATACTGTTGAATTCAGTTAAAGATGCTATCTTGTCAGCAAATTTTGGATTGAATTTCATTGTACAAGAACCAAGCGGGTAAATTCCCAAATCAACGCAATAATTCATCTGAGATAACCTGGTATAGTGTCTTATGACATCATATTCCGCTATGCTTGGTAATCTCAAATTCTTCCTTAAGAGGTTCTCAGGTAAACTTTTTTCATCGAAATTCTGGAATTTGAAATCATTTCCTGATCTATATTCATTAAGAAGCTTTTCATCGTAGTTTGCCTGATGATATGTCATTTAACAACCTCCAGTGTCTTTGCAAGTAGATCTAACTCATCCTCAGTTTT
>JAJYDZ010000107.1:0-6036 GCA_021790415.1 Thermoplasmata archaeon
TTACCTTCCTCCTGGAGAGTTCAGGAGGAAGTTCCTGAAGGATCAATCATTCAGGGAGGGTCATATCAAGAGAATGGAGGAAAAACTAAATGAATAGAGCTGAAAATTGTTCCAAATTTAGCTGGGCAGATCAATGTTGGTAACATTTATGGTTTCTGACATGTTTATTAATCCTTTATTGAACAATTGGATGTAAGATGGAAGGAATTTCACTATCCACGATTTTGCACAACTCAAGGATTTTGAAAGTGATGAGAAAGCACTCTTTATTGTGTTGCACGTGCTCTCCCTCGAAATGATAAACGACTTTGAAATTGTCCAGTATTATCTCTAGTCTACCATTGGGATTGCTCAATCTGATCTTCTCAAGAAGTGTAATCACATCCTCTTTCTTTGAGTGATCAGGGAAATCTATGATGTAGTTGATTTGTATTTCTTTGTGTCCTTAGTGATAGTTGTCTTCTGAAAGGACCACATTCTCATGGTATTGGAAGTTGTCTGGGGAGATGTCTCGTCGAGGAATCCTATCACTTCGTCCTTCAGTATGTCAGAGGTCAGTTTTTTTTAGTTGATCTTCCGCATCCTCAGGTCTCTTGTAGTCATGGGGATACGGTTTCGCATATTTCGTGGCGATCTTCCTGAGGATCGTGCGGATATGCTTCTGGGTAAACCTGATGCCAAACATCTTCTCGATCAGGTCCTGCACCTCTTCCGTTGTCCAGTCATCCCTCTCCAGCAATATTGATCTGAGCCTTTCGATCTTTTCACTGGAGAGCTTCGCAGGCTTGCCGCCTGCAAACCTTGGAACAAGGCCGTCATAGCCATCCTCGTTCCATCGACCCTGCCACTGGTATGCCACCATCTTATACACTCCAACCCTCTCCGCAGCTGTTTCGACAGAATCGCCTTCGTACCTGTATCTAATGAAGTAAAGCCGCTTCAGTACCATTGTGTCCTTCTCAAGAGTCTTGATCCGCTGTTCTAGATCTTCAACGGTCATTTTCCTCTGAACTGGAATTGTTTCCCTTCTACCCATATATAGAAAATACTATTATGTATTAAAGGTATGGTATTTGACTATAACTATAAATATCTTTAATTCATCCCATCGCATTCCATATGACTAATTTAGTAAGCAAGAACTCAATTTCCGTCCTGATTAGGGTTGTTAACGAAATATCAAAACCCTCAGAATACTTGCTTCCAAAAATCATTGATTATTGTGGGGAAATAATCTTGATATTTTCAGGAACTGAGGAGAAATATTTAGAAATCTCCAGAAGATATCAACAATTTGAAAAAATTAAAATATTTTGGGTTTACAGTATAGGTTACTCTGAGCCAATAGTGAATTTGATGATGGAAAAGATAAGCGGTGAGTGGGTACTGAACTTGTTAGACAGATCCCTACCTAGCTCTTCTCTAATTGAATCCCTTCCCCGACTTGTAAATTCTAAAGCTGATGCATACTGCATATATAGGTATATGGGAAAATATGAAAATCGGGATATACCAAAGTGGCTCCTTTATTTTATTCAGGATGGGAGAAGAAAAACATTTCAGTGCAATCTATCTAGGAAAGAAGTTACAAGGTACAGTGAAATAATTCATGGCGGCTATAAAATTAAAGGGAGGAAAGTTAAATTGAACCCTGTTATATACAATATAGAAAGATCATATAATTTGGGTGATCTTAACGACATAAACAGTTTCATAAATCACTGGGTAGAAAAGGAGAGTAGATATATATTAATTGAGATGTTCCAAACAAGAATGAGCAGGAAGGATGTCATTTCCCTGTTTCTAAATAAAATGAGATTATCTGATAATCATAAACTAATTTTTAAGGGGAAATCCTTGCTTTCAAAGGAATTGAGCTTTTATGAGTACTCCTTGTATGCGTTGATCGGAAATTTTTTCAATGGAAAATTGGGCCTGAGTCTCTACGATAGGGTGAAAGTTAATACGATCAGAGACCTTAAAAAATATAAGAAATTCCTTTTTGATATTTCGCAGTATTTACGATCGTTGGAAGAGAGAGAGGTGAAAATTCTTGAATTCATAGGTATGACTTCAGTGCTTGTTTGTAAAAAAGATCAAAATTTTGGGGATCTAATACGACCAGAAAATTCAGAACTTTATTTTATTAGGCATGTTCTGAAAAAGTTTATTCAGTTAGACGACAGGTATAAAGATATTGATATTGATGATGTCACATATGAAATACAAACAATCCTTAATGATAACGTCAGTAGGTTCGCTCCAATTAAAAAGAAGACTTATCACAGGGGGAACAGGCGACTAAAACTGTAGTAACTCAACTATTTGAAACGTCAGATTTTTGGTAACTGGTCAGTCCCCTGTGGCCCTTGTACATCATGTCTATGGTGACTATTGCGTATCTAGTGCCTTTGTATTCAACGGTATCTGGCTCTCCTCTCCTGCTGCAACTGATTTCCAGCAGAGACATCCTCATCTCGTGGAACAGACCCTTCCCTATGCCAAACATCTCAGCCGATCCTTCAGAGGAAGTGCAATGAACATACGCCAGGAATGCTGTCATCTGTTTCCTGTACCTGAACGTGCCGAGTTCAAATGTGTTGTATAGGGACATCTTAGCCCCGCATTTCTTGCAGAGGAGCTCCTTTATTCCAGATCCATTGCTTCCGTCGGATATCAGAGGAGAGAAGCAGAATCTGCAACTGAAACACCCGTATCTACCCACTACCATTGAAGAAACAGAATCATAATCCAGCATAGAGTCGAGGTGCATCAGAAACTCCGACCTGTTTCTCCTCCCCGGGTCTGGAATGTCCACATCCCAGTGGAACGAGCTTGATCTACTGAGGCTCAGATTACGCTTCGATGGACTGTAATCGACGAGGAAATGCATCAGCCTTCATTCTCTTCCCCTTCGTCTATCGGTTCAAGGCGCACGGCTCTCACTTTCCTCCCTATCCAGTGTCTTGGAACCAGAACCTTCGCTGATGTGGCGTGCTGCGTGACGACCTTCTCAATCACCTCGTATCCCTGCATCTGAATGTCCATTGGCTTTTCGGATACCTTCCGTTTCATATTGCAATAATATTGCATGCTTGTATTTCATGTTTTCTGTTACCAAGCGTGGTAATGAATGAATATCTGGATAACAACCAGATGCCGAAGAATTCCTACAGTCACACTACCCTAATAGTATATAAGCAATCACTCGGTATCCAAGAATCTCTCCCAGAGCCAGCATCAACAAAAGAAGATTAAAGAAGGGAAAGAAATTAAAGTTTATGGGAAGACAAAGGTAAAAATTGAATGATTATAAGATCGAATATTGTAAAAGTACAAGTAGCTGGAAAATTTCCAGTAACATTGGAAGCTGTCCAACTCACAATTCAAAATGCAAAAAGATTGTTCGAAGATTCCAAGAATGTTAGCATTCCGACTGAATTTGCTCTTTTGGAACTTGGACTTGAAGAAGTTGCAAAAGCTTGGGGGATGGTCATGACCTTTGAAAAGAGGTCACAAGATGAGAATCCTGACTTCTTTGTAACTCAATTCAAAGTTGCACATATTGAAAAGGAAAAATATAATACTATAATAAAGGAAATTAAGCCTAAAATCAAAGAATTCTTTTCTAAAAATAATCCAGATTTATTCATGATGCCATTTGATTCTGAGAACTGGTATGACCATAAGGCTAAGATTAGTTACCACTCAAAATTCATAAAATATACTCGCGAAATAACTATACCCATGGCAAGAGCTAGCTCTGACAGAGCAAAAGCAGTAGGAGATATACTGAGAGGATACATCTCTAAAAAGTACCTTTCTGATTTTGAGAAACTAGATGCTGAAATTGACAAAATCCTTAACGTGGACGAAGAACAGCTTATAGACATCGTAAAACTGAAAGAAAACGGGTTATATGTTGACATTAAAAATAACGTATACGTATCTCCAAGCTCAATACCGTACGAAACTGAAACACTGGAGAACTTATTAAATCTCTTTATTGAAATGGTTAAGGGTGAAGTGAAAGTTTTGTTGGTAACTTTACAAGAGATTAATTCTCCTAGATTCCGAAAAGTGACAGTCAACAAAATTAGAAGGTGAAAATTGAATGAGTTTGGGTCAAATTAAGGCAAACTTGAATAGTGTAAGAATATACAAACATGCATTCAAGAATTACATTCACGTGTTATATGAAATACGCTACAGGACGAATAAGAATGTAAAAGTCATATTGAAAGACGGCAGAAAATTTCTCGTGTCCCGTTATTTCGTTTCGGCATATGCTGCTATTAAATTCTCAAACAATCCAGACATTTCAGAGGTCAACATAATTAAAAACAAGCTCACATTTGTATACAAGGGTAATCAACTCTCTTTCGATGTAAAAGGTGGCGGTGATTTTGCAGGATGTTTTCTTAGCGAAGATTATAAATTCTTAAACGTTAAAGATGAAGTTGTAATTGACGTTGGAATGAATATCGGTGATTCATCAATTTATTTTGCATTGAATGGTGCAACGAAAGTTATCGGCTTAGAACCTTACCTATATCCATTTACTTTTGCTAAGAAAAATATTGAAGAATGTAATTTAGCCGCTAAAATAGAGTTCTTGAACGCAGGGTATGGTAAAGATGGAGAAATAATTGTAGACGAAAACAGAATTACAGATGGTGGTACCAATCTTGTGGGATCAGAAACAGGCAAGAAAGTTAGAATATTTTCCCTGAAAACATTGGTTTCTGAATACAACATAGTTGAAGCAGTCCTCAAGATGGATTGTGAAGGTTGTGAATATAACTTACTGGATGAAGGTAGCAATGTTCTGAGAAAATTCAAGAGAATCCAGATTGAATATCATTACGGCTATGAAAAATTAGTAAATAAATTAAGAGATTGCAATTTTGACGTTGAATTTACCTTACCTAAAAAATCGTATGTAAAATCGTATGTAGCATTAAATTCAAATCCTGATGTGAATATTGGATATATTTATGCTGTAAGACAGTAAATTCGATTAGGTCGATAACATTGCCGACAGGAAGCACATCATTGTTGACAGAATAAGATACATAGGCAAGGAATCGAACAATCTTGACGAATCTATAGTTTTAGGCTTAAGTGAGAATGCCTAAAATCGATAGAAGTCCATACTGATTCGCTCTGTAATATCCTTAATGTTGGTTCGGGTAGTGCTGTATCAAAGATTGCGGATATTACATTGTCAGCAACGCAAAGTGAGACTAAACTAAATGTCAGAAGCGGCAATAATAGACAAGAAAATTATCTACATAATCCCATAGCAGATATTTCTCTATCACGTAAAGTCCTAAAGTGGTTACCAATGCGTTCGCTGGATGAAGGCGTTAGGAAAGACATAAAGTGGTTTACACAGAACGCGTCTAACAAGCTAGTCTAATTACAAAAATCTTTAAATGCATTGGTTATCCCAAATTATGAAAGTATTGATATCCGGTGGGGCTGGTTATATCGGTTCCATATTAACTTCTATGCTGTCAGCAAAGGGACATGAAGTTGCGGTAGTTGATAGATTCTTATTCGGTGATACTTTGGGAAATTTACCTAGGGTAACCAAGTATGCAGAAGACATAAGACATTTTGATACTAGTTTGTTCAAAGAACTCCTAGAAAGATCAGATGCTGTTGTTGATCTTGCAGCCCTCTCCAATGACCCATCAGGTGAATTAAATCCCATAAATACCATCTCCATAAATCATCTAGGCAGGCTCAGAGTGGCAGCACTTGCAAAGGAGGTCGGTGTTCCCAAATATATTCTGCCCTCCTCGTGCAGCATTTATGGCTTCAATGATGAATTTGTTGATGAAAATTCTAAGCCAAACCCGTTAACAACATACGCAAAGGCCAATCTCTCCATTGAAAAAGATGCCAAGTCCCTTAACTCAGAAGATTTCAATGTCCTTGTTTTCCGTTTGGCAACCGTATATGGTTTATCATTGCGGAGAATGAGATTCGATCTTGTTATAAACGACGTTGTTGGACAGATTTTCACAA
>JAJYDZ010000107.1:6046-6422 GCA_021790415.1 Thermoplasmata archaeon
AAAAGGGTTTACCACTTTGACAACGGGAGGTAACCAGTGGAGACCATTCATTCACGTTGGTGATGTGTGCAAGGGAATAGTAATGGGACTTGAAACCGACAAAGATCTCGGCGGGGAAATCATGAACCTAGGTTCCGATGAACAAAACTATCAGATTAGAGATGTCGCTAAAAAAGTTTATTCCGGCCTTGGAAAGGAAGAGAAATATGAGTGGGTGGGTTCACCGGATACAAGATCGTATAAGGTAAGATTTGGCAAGATTAAGCGGCTGCTGAATTTCAGTCCCGACTGGACAGTTGAGAAAGGCGCAAGGGAGCTATGGCAGGCACTGGAGAGCGGAGAGTTGAGATATGGTGACGAGAAAACCATCACGATC
>JAJYDZ010000108.1 GCA_021790415.1 Thermoplasmata archaeon
CCAAAGAATTCAATGTTATAGTAAGCTCAAAGGGATTCTATGGGGCATGCGATACAGGAACAATGGATGTATATGGCAAAGTGGATTGTATTGTTCAGCTTGGTCATTCTAGGATACCAAACATAGACTATCCTATTCCAGTAATATTTGAAGAATATCTTGAAGAGGCCCAGGAAAACTTCCAGAATGTTGATTTCTCCGTTATTTCCAATTCCGGATACAAGAAGATTGGTGTTTTATATTCAATTCAATACAAGGATACCGCAGAAAATGTAAAAGAACATATGAGAAAGATAGGTTTTGAAGTTTATACAGGCAAAAAGGACAACAGAATATCCTATGACGGCCAGGTATTGGGATGCAATTACAGTTCCCTTCATTCCATATCCGGAGAGGTTGACTGTTTCCTTGTCATAAGCACTGGTATATTCCATTCCCTTGGAGCACAACTCTCCACGGATAAAGAGGTATTCATCCTTGATCTCAATGATCGAAGCCTTACCTCAATGATGGAGAGAACAGAAAGAATCAAGAGGAAGAGATATCTTAGCATCTTTTCAGTGAAAGAAAAAAACAAGTTTGCTGTTGTTGTGGATTCGAAGGTGGGGCAATACAGGATAAAAGTTGCAGAGAAAATTATGGAAATCCTCAAAAGAAACGGGAAGGAGGTTGTTCTTGTCTATACCAATGAATCAAATCCGACAGACTTTTCAAATATGAGAGCAGATGCGGTGGTGTTCACCGGCTGTCCAAGGGTGCCGATAGACGATCAGGAAAGATATGAAATGCCTGTCCTTACAGTAACAGAATTCTTCATGGTGTTCAATGGTAATGGCAATGGAAGATATGTTATGGACGAAATAGTTGGTGTTGACCCAGTCAGATAATTTTCCCTATGAGATAGGTATTTCCCATATCCACTACCTCACAATGAACCTTGGTATATATTCCAATATCGCCGGAAACCACCACTGGCCGGTAAGCGTTATCCCTGCCGACGGAAGTACCTTCTTTCCCTTTCTCTGTAATCATTATTTGTTTTTCCTTTCCAATATGCCTCTCCATATTTGATTCAATAATCTCTTTGTGTTTATTTGTATATGCCTGTGTCCATGATTTTATCTTTTCAGAGGATGGTGTTTTTTCAGAAAAATCCTTGGTGAATGGGCGGGGAGAAAACCTTGTTATGTTGACTATGTCAGGTCTTGACTTTTCCAGAAGATCCATGGTTTCGTTGAATGATTCCTCGTCATCGCCATGATATCCTGCGATTATATCTGTTGAAATAACGCTATCCCTGAATTTTTCCCTGAAGGTCTTCACTATACCCTCAAACTCCTCCCTGAGGTATTCCCTGTTCATAAGTGAGAGAATTCTGTTTGAACCGCTCTGCACAGGAATATGCATGAACTTGAAAACCTTCTCATCATCGTAAGATGAGAGAAGTTCTCCCATTATATCATGGGTATTCCTTGGCTCCATCATTCCAATTCTAAGCTTGAAATCATCATTTATTTGAGATATCTGTGCAACCAATCTTGCAAGGTTTGTTCCCGTGTCTTTTCCATAGGCTGCTGTGTCCAGAGATGTTATTCTTACCTCCCTGATGCCCCTTTCCAGCTGCATTCTGATCTGATTCACAATCTTCTGAGGGTTTCTGGATACAAGCTTTCCTCTGGCTATGTGCGAAATGCAAAAGTTACAGCTTCCTGTACATCCCTGGTTTATTGGTATGCCCTCAAAAATTGAAGGTTCCTTTATCTCAATGTCATCCAAACTTCCAGAATAAAATTTCCTGAATTCCTTCGGATCAACAATATCTATTCTTTCATCTTTCAGGGTACCTGCTGATACCGGAGGGAGACATCCCATGACCTTTACCTTAGAATGTTCTGAAAGCTCTCCAATACGTTTAAGCATCTTTTCTTCTGTGTGCTTGATTACAACACAAGTTCCAATAACACTGATATCTGCTTCATCTGGCGAATCAACTAAAATACCGCCATCATTCAGCATTTTGTTGACATATAGTCCTGTTTCACTCTTGGACAGAGTGCAGCCATATGATTCAACAAATATCTTCTGTACCATTGACCTTGTATTTTATTCAGGTATTAATCTTCTGACCAAATTCATTGAACCTAAATCAAACCAATCAAAAGATCAAGCCAGAAGGCAATGTAAGATCTTTGAGTGCCTGTTACTTTCTCCCTTGTAAATGGTTCCTGATATCTTTCACATTGTTTTTCATTTGAAAGTTTTTGCAGGAAATTGAAATCATGGATTTCATGGAAACCTTTTATTTAGATTTGGATATTAATAGACTGTGCAATTTTACCTATCATCCTTAGGCTTGGGAAGAGAAACTGATAAACTGAAAGAAATGATTCCAGCAAACAAGCTCACCGCCTATATTCCCAATGCCATTGACTATTCCGCTGACATTTCAAGGAGGGACAAGAGCAATAATCAGGACATGAATGATCTGAGAACTGTTGAACTTGAGCCTGAAATTCTGGACCTCAGGGATTATTTCGGGGAGAAAGAAAGTCTTGAGAGATTATTGGAAAACTATGGAGTAATATGGATAAGGGGCGGCAATGTCTTTGTACTCAGACAGGCAATGAAGCTAAGCGGTTTCGATGAGATAATTAAACGCCTGAGAAATAAGGATATGCTCTATGGCGGGTACAGTGCAGGGGTTTGTGTTCTTTCACCATCAATTCGTGGTCTGGAACTTATGGACGATATTTCCCAGAAGCCCTATGGCAATAATGTTGAAACCGTATGGGAAGGACTTGGTTTGATTGATTTCTCCGTTATTCCCCATTACCGCTCAGATCATCCTGAAACAGCCTCGGCAGATCCAATCGTTCAATATTTTGTGAAAAACGGAATACCTTTCAGAACCATGAGAGATGGTGATGTTATTATTATTGAGTGAATTCTGAAATTCCAAAAGAAATAAAAAAGGAACGCGCTTTCATGTAATGATAAGTCTACTTTTCCATGCAGGTCAATGGAAGGGATAACGAATATAAATTTATTTTTTCAAATTTATCAACGATGAGAATTGTCATCCTCATTGATTTCAAACCAGAACTTGATTGGCTGCATATATCTTAAAGTGAAAATTTCCACCATTCTCCAAGTTGACGATATAAATAAATCGATTATTCTTGTATCTCTATTCATGAAATCTTTTTCATTTCGTGAATCATTGATAAATATATTTCAGCTTCTTCAGGTGTTCTAACATGTATCTCGAAAGGATACTCAAACCCATTTTCAGTGAGGTCAAAGAGCATTTCACCATATGGAACACGCGTTACTACAAGGATATCAATGTCGCTGGCCAAATTGTGTTTTCCAGTAAGTGCGGAACCAAAAAGATATATCTGTGAGTCTTTGTCCATGTTCTTGACAACCTTAACAAGTTTGTTCAGTTCCGACTGAAGGTTGTCCCATATCTTCCTCTTCCTGAAGGTTTCACTGACACGCATTTCTAAGTTCATCAGTAATGACCTCCGTCATTTCATAAAGTTTCCTTACATCGCCTTCATCGAATGATTTTTGAAAGTATCTGGAAGTTGAATATGCATCTTCCAACATGTTCAGTTCAAATGAATACTGATTTAGAATATGCTTTACTTTTTCTCTGCATCTTTCTTCTGAAGATTCCTGTGCAAGTTTAAGCAGATCTCTTAAACTGTGAGTCCTGGGATAGTCCTCTGCGCCGGCCAACAAAATTGATATCAGGTTTAATTCCAGTGACTGCTGAAGACTGAATGTGGCCAGATCGTAGAATTCTTCATCGATTTGCAATTTTGCAGTTATCATGAATCTATCTGCTTTCTATGAGAGAAACCGGGCAAATTCTTCTGACAACATCCTGAATATACCATATTCAAAGCATATATAGCTATCACCTTTTGTTGGAAGTTCAGGTTTTTGAACTGCATTGATTACAGACATATTTCGGGCGAGCTGTCTCTTTTGATTTCATGTATGTTTTTTGGAATGTAGATATGTTTTCGGTTCTTGAACAGTTGTTTGTTAGATCCTTTACATCGGAAGAGATTTTATTTTTCTCTATCTTCCGGCAATTCCATCCTTTCTCTGACTGCATGTCTTATTCCGTTCCCCCGCCACTATTTTCATGTGGTTGATCAAGCGTGGATTTCTCATGCCAACGAACCGATTTACGTATATGTTGCTTCTCCATCTATTTTTCATTCACAATTCCTTTGCATCGTAATCTCAGTGTAATTATCGCCTCCTAAAAATTCTATATTTTAGGTGTCATGAAAGAAGTTTTGTTGACTTAGATAGTATGTTAACATCACCTATTATTTTTTCCATATCCTCCGGCTTAAATTTCTGAGCCATGTTTCCCCTTGATTCCATGTTCTTCAACTTCCTTTCATACAGTGTTTTAAACGCGTAATCATCAACAAAATGCTGATTCTTTGACAGCATTTTGAATATTGTTACAGCAAGTTTCCTTGCCACTGCTATTATGGCTCTATTCTTTCCGATTCTCTTCTTCAGTTTTTTATATATTTTCTTGAAGGTCGGAGATAGCTTAATCAGTGTATGTACCGAATTCACAAGGAAGAATCTCAATACTGATGGTCCGGATTTTGTAGCATGTCCATATATTGCAGTGGTTCCACTCTGATCAACCCTTGGAACAAGACCGGTATATGAGGAGAAATGTTCAGCATTAGGAAATCTTGTTATATCTCCTATTTCAGAGTATATGCCAAGAGCGGTATAATAGTCAACACCTGGTATTGTCATGAGTATTGCAATTCCTTCAACTTCTTTACCCATTAATGCAAGTTGATCCTGTATCGTTTTAACACGGGCATTAATGTCATTGAATTGTGATATTAGATCTACAAGAATCATATTGTCAGCATTTGACATCTTCTTGGATGATTCAAGTATCTTATTGAGGGATCGTTTACCGAATATGTCTGTTGCTGCTATGGATATGCCATTCCGTGTGAGAATTGCATGAACCCTGTTCTTTATAGCGGTTATATCCTCACCCAGTGATCTGCGGTATCTTATCATTGTTCTCATATCATCTATCTCCTTTGTGGGAAGGTATGATTCGGGAAGATCGCCTGTGCGAAGTAATTTCGCCAGAATCCTCGCATCATTCTTATCAGTCTTCTTCTTTGACTTGAATATAAGTTTCAGTTCCTTTGAATTTGCAAGGTGCAGATTGAATCCATTATCCCTTAACATGTGGGCAATATATTTTCCTGCAGTTGATGTTTCCACTGCAATTTCACTATCTTTATGGTATTTCTTCATGAAAGCTGTCCAGTTCTCCTCTGTGTTATCCATCTTATATTCTTCTACAATCTTTCCATCATTGTCTGTGACGCAGACAGATTCACTAAGTTTATGTGCATCTATTCCTATATACATTCCGTTACCTCCTTGGTAATTCCGGGAAATATGTGGCCGGTAAACACTCTACTATTCGTCCTCTTGCGAGGGCATGGTGTCGGTCCGTAAGCCACCAACCTAAGAAGCGAGTTCGAAACTCATAGATTAGTTCGGTGGCCTATCCCGGACCCGTACTCCGCACGTTATGGAGTACGATCAAAAAACTTCTTTCATAGTAGTAGATAAATAAAAGCGCGCGTTAAGTGCACATTTCAAAATTGAAATTTTCCTTATGCTGAGAACAGCAGGTTTGATTGCCTTCACAATGGATTTCCTGTTGTTCTCACATTTCAGATATATGGCGTCAAAATACTCCTAGATTTTTTCAAAGACACATATTACACCTAGGAGGTGTATAGGGCGGTTCTTCATCACCAATATCTATTTTTTTGCATTGAAACGGAAATTATATTCCACTACGAGATACTTTCTCATAAATCCAGAAAAATACCGTATGGACCACCCCGAGTAAGTGGAAATTCTAAGTCTGTTTTGACGCCATATTTTCAGATGTATTGCTTTGGAATAATTCATATACTTTTAAGGATTAATCTTTTTATCTTCGCTTGAAATGAAGAGGTAGATTATGACAAAAGAGAATAACTTTCTATTTATTAAATTTGAAGGAGTCCAAAAAAGCGAAGTCCTCGAGGGTATGGGTTTTGAAGTTGATTCCCATGGCTTTCTTCTAAGAGAAGGTAAGCATGTCAAAACTCACGACGGATCTGCAAATGTTAAAGTTGACGATGTTAAAGCGGTATTACCAGGTTCCTTAGATATTATAACAGATCTGATTGAAGCTGAAGATTACTTCAAAACCTATTAGTTGTTATGACTTCTATTGGTTTTGTAGCATGGTTAAAAAAGTTTATAAC
>JAJYDZ010000109.1 GCA_021790415.1 Thermoplasmata archaeon
GTCATGTTGGCCTGCATCTTGGAAAGATGCGCATAATACACGCAAATGGAAGGCATGCCTCGGTTACAACAACAGATTTGTCGGATCAGAGTGAATATTCAAAACGCCTTCTGGAGATATTCGAGCAGATAGGCAGAGTTGATATAAGATCTATAAGACTAGGAGAAAGAATAAAGAAGCGATATTCTTAATTTACATTAAGAGCTTGAATATCTGATCAAAATTTCTACCGGGAACTATCTTCCCAAGTACAGGTCCACTCATAGTCTGAATATCCGTCAATCTCCCAGCGGCGCCATGTAGAGTCTGGTTTGCCAGGATAGCAAAGCCAAGGGCTTCTCTGAGATCGTCCCTGACTCCGGTACTGCTAAACGTCCTTACCTTGCCGTTAAAAAGCTCGTTAAGATCCTGCATTAGAACTGGATTTTTTGTTCCACCACCTCCTACCACAATATCTGAAAACGGACTGTGAACGAACCTCTCTATCTGTTCGTGTATGCTTACCGCCGTGAAACGAGTGAGTGTTCTAACCAGGTCCTCACCTCTCAGTGATGGGAATTTCCTCATGACATTTTGAAAATATTTCTTGCCGAAATATTCCCGCCCGCTGTTTTTAGGAGGCTTTTTCTTAAAAAAAGGATCCTTCATAAGATATTCCAGCAACTTAGGGGAGATTGTACCGGACAAAGCTATTTGGCCATTCTTATCCATTCTTTGTCCATATATATTGAAAACTGCAAGATCAATCAACATGTTGCCAGGGCCGGTATCAAAGGCCAAAGAGCCCTTTGAGTCCAGGAATGTAACATTGGAAATCCCGCCTATATTTACTGTAAGGGTGCCAGGCTTTTTGAAGATGATATAGTCGCTCAATGCTATAAGTGGGGCTCCTAATCCCCCGTATGCCATATCAGTTATCCTGTAATCTGTTATCGCCGTTTTACCAGATTTGGCCACTAAAAATGATATTTCACCAAGCTGAAGCGTGCCGTTTTCAACCTTCTCAACAGACGGTCCATGGTAGATGGTGTGCCCTGAATATGAAATCACGTCGTACTCAAGATCCATTGAAAGTACACTTTCACTTATAAACTTTCCAAGCCTGACATTTAAACGTGATATAAGTTCAGCATCAACCTTGGTATTTTCAGCTAACTTAAGAAGGTCCTCACGCAGTTTAATGGAGAATGGTTTATTCTTCCCTGACAAAATATTGTATTTAGTGTCCCGATTATAGCCATTTAACTCAATATTTGCTATACTTAGCCCATCTGTTGATGTCCCAGATACTATCGAAACGAACTTCACTTGCAACGATGTATATTTTGTTTATAAAATTACTTCTTACAATTGAAGCAATGAAATACCGAATAGTAAAAAAGAAGATTGCGTAAGCAACTATTATTTAGTGCAATCATAATATCACTTTCAAGACTTCGATTTATATGAAAATTCTTGTAGTTCTTGGATGCATGCTCAATTCTTGCGCTGCAACCGAAGAAATGAAAGGAAGAGTAGAACGTGCCATTCAGTTTGCCCGCCT
The DNA here is from genome assembly GCA_021790415.1 of Thermoplasmata archaeon. Next base: position 1,544 of record JAJYDZ010000109.1, read on the forward strand.
TGTACACCCTGAACGAATCATATTTTCTGGTGGAAAAACATCTCAAGATTGTTCTTATTCGGAAGCAGGAATGATGAAAAAACTTGCTCTTGATATGGGCGCAGATCAAAACATCATCGAAGTCGAAGAGAAGTCAACGACCACTGTTGAAAACGCAGTTTATGTTCGAGAACTCCTTGAGAAAAGGCAATTTTTTGGTGATCTTTACATTGTAACATCTTGCTATCACTTAACAAGGGCCATTACTATTTTCAAGATCATCATACCTTATGTGAATGCTTTTTCTGGCCTTTGTTTTGAATGCAAGCCAGAACGCCTGAAGTCAGAAGCTGAGAGGCTCATTATCGATCAGGATATCATGTCACGAGTTTCATGGAAAGATCAGGAATGGTTGAAAAGTTATGAAAAAGTTAAGTCTTCGCTATGAACCAAATGCGCTATATGGTCAAGGGAGTCGTTTTTACCAATTCAAAAAATTCTTAAATATATAAACTAGATTTCATGACCTATGAAGTTTCTCACCCAGTCTAAGGCAATTTTTATTGTTACCTGTTTTTTAGTACTTGCACCTCTAGGAGGTGGAATCAGTCAAAGCATTCATATAAATCTGGTCTCCAAAATCCCGTCGCAAGCTAATGGCAGTTTAAAATATATACCTGCAATCCCATCTGGCTACTGTCTTTATAATTACAACCAATCTGCAGGAATTTCATATGCTCTGCTGATCCACGATAACTATTTTGGAATGGCAGAATATCCTGCCGCAATTAATCTGTCAATAATGCAAAAGAATTTGGACTATTATAACAGTGAGGACTGTTCTCACTTTGTTTCTGAAGCTTTGATAGCTGGCGGACTGAAGGAACTTGCTATTAATGCACCAAAGGGACCAGGTGACAACCTCACAGGATACAAAGGCGGGGAATTTGTTGGAAGCTATGGTATAGTAGGCGTCTACAGACTGGTGAGTTACTTAGCTGGATACGTACTTCCAATCTTTTCAACAAATGCGACTGCGGAGGGAGTTCTTGGATATCAGCCTATTCCCGCATCTTTCCAAGGGTCCCCGCTTGCTTCTGTGTATTATGTTTTAAACGACAGTATGTATCCGGCTTACTATCTATCACCAGGCGATGTAATTGCAGATGGCGGTGTTGGTTCCGGTCATATCATGTATTACATAGGGAACGGCACCGTCATCCAAACTGATCCTGCAGCTGAATGGCATTATCAGCCTGGAACAGACTCAAACATCAGCTTATATGGACTCGACACTTTAAACGGGAAGAATGTTGTGGCACTTTATTTACATATTCCAACATTTCATGGGGCTAAGTCAGTCAGGATAACCGCCTTATCTGGTGAATCGATCTTGAATCTTTCATCAAACGTAAGTGCAGGATCGAATGTTTATCTTATTGGATCTTTCCCGGATGGCGTTGGACTTGGGAATTACACATATACCTGGACAGAGAATGGGAAGATAATTTCCAACCAACAGAATTTTACTTATCGCGTCGATGGAGGAGCCAACAACATAGAACTTATGTCTTCTGGTTCAAACGGCACAGCATATCAGAATATTACAATTTACGGAATTTCGAAAACGCCCATTTTGTCTGAGAATACTATAGATGCGTTGAGTATAACTATAGTTGTAGTTGCCACAATCGCGATTGCAGCAGTCCTAATATTGAAGAGGAGGCGCTGATAATTATATGATTAAAAATAAAAGTGACGATTTGCCATATGTTCTTTCATACAGTTTTAGACATAATGGGAAGGAGATCCAGTCTTTCAGGTCGAACCTTCCTGTACTTCCTGCTTCTAATATGAAGATTCTCACTGGTTTCTCTTCTTACAAACTTCTTGGAATGAATCATAAATTTATTACCGAGGTGAAGCAAGAGGGTAAACACATAATATTTTCAGGAGGACCATCCCCACTTCTTGATTTCAGTTCTATCGAAAGCATCACAGATTCTCTTGGCATTGGCAATCAAGACCTAGGGCATTCTGACCTTGTCATCAAAACGAGAAATAATAAAATTGATCATCACCCGGTCAATCCTTCTTGGAATTACGATAATTCGGCATACTCATACCAACCCAAAATTACAAATTTTTCTCTTAATGAGAACTGCATACCCAAAAACAGTTCATTGCACAGCTTCACCCTCCAAGATCTTCATGAAAGAGAAGACACATTTATTCCAGCCAAGAACCCAAGGAATAACTTGAAAAATGGCATTATCGGCATAAGTTCCAAAAAGCATGAAAAGCTAGAAAAGGGAAAAGGTGGATCCGCAATTCATGCTGAAAGGTTGGGTGACATATTGGATCATATGGAGACCGTGAGCTGCAACTATTCTGCAGAGGTGCTTTTCAAATATCTTAGTTACGCAAGGACCTCGATACCCGGTTCTTGGAAAAGCTCATCAATGATTTTGGTGGACGAACTTAAAAAGTTTCTCGGGTATGATCCTCATATCTCCGTGGCAGATGGATCTGGGTTATCAAGATCCAATTTTGTCAACACTTCATTTCTCTCCGATCTCATAATGAAAATTCATCTTAAAGGGGGTGACGATTTTATACGGTGTCTTCCTAAACACGGTGTGGGAACACTGAAGAACAGGCTGAAGTCTTATCACAATGCTTTGATTTTCGCTAAGACTGGTTCTTTAACAGGAGTGGCTGCTCTTTCCGGTTATATATATTCAATTGATACATCGTTCAGCATAATAATAAACAATTATCTTGGCAGTGAGAAAATGACCTCTATTATTGATGATATACTAATTCAATTCCTCTCTGAAAACGAAATATCCTAGGTTTTGGGAGAAAGATAGAATACTTGTTCTGAAATAACCATTTCATGCTCCAACGTATAATGAATCACTTTTCAAGTAAAAATGGAAATCTCTGTCTAGATGGAATGGATACCTGTGCTCTTGCTTTAAAATACGGAACTCCCCTTATCGTAACCTCTGAAAGGAGAATCAGATATAATGCTAGGAGACTAGTTAACGCAATTTCATCATTTTTCAATGACTTTGATGTAAAGTATGCAATGAAAGCTAACCCAAACCCCCGGATTCTATCCATTATCAGGTCAGAAGGACTGGGAATTGATGCCTCTTCGGAACATGAAATCAGATTAGCCTTGGAAACTGGATTCAGACCAGACCAGATATTATTTACACCAAATTATGCAAGAAGAAGTGAATTACTTTGGGCATCGTCCATTGGAATACCGATTAACTTTGATAGTGTCAGCCAGTTTTGCCTGGTTGGAGAAAGAGTTCCGCAAACTGTCAGTTTCAGGATAAAGATAGAATACGGAAAAGGAGAATTCAAGGGCACAACCACTTCAGGGCATGATGCAAAATTTGGTATTATGGAGAAAGAAGCGGTATCTGCTTATAGAACTGCTAAAGAAGCCGGCGCAAGGAGATTTGGTATACATGTAATGGCTGGCTCAAATGTGCTAGATACCGAACATACAGCTCGTGTAGCTGCTTCAATTCTTGAAGTGGTAAAAAAAATAACTGAGGCCAATGATATTGAGCTCAGCTTCATAGACCTAGGAGGCGGTCTTGGTGTACCTTATCAACCTGGCATCAATGAGCTGGACCTAGATGAAACCTTCAGAAAGGTACGCGACGCCTTTTCACAGATGTTCAACGGGGGAAGATTGCCAAGACTCTCAATTGAGCCGGGCAGGTACCTGGTTGCGGATTCCTCAGTACTTCTCGGATCAGTAACAGATATAAAGATGCAGGACGAGGCATTTCTTGGATCTGATATTAGCATGAATACTCTTATCAGACCTGCACTTTACGGTGCTAGGCATCACATTGTTCTTGCTAATCGTTTGAATGATGAGATTTCTGGTAAATATCAAGTTGTGGGTCAGATTTGTGAAAACACAGATAGGATTGGAACTGACATAGATTTGCCGGAGCCAAGGATCGACGATATATTGGCTGTGTTTAATGCCGGTGCTTATGTTGCCAGCATGGCGAGCAACTACAACGGAAGGCCTATTCCCGCTGAAGTTCTCATAAGTGATGCAGGAGAAGAGATTATTCGGTCTCCATCAACATTTTCAGACTACGTAAGAAACTATATCTTCAGCGGATCAGAGAAACAGGTCTAAACGCTGGAAAAAGTTCCTAATTTCTGGGCAGAAATGTGTCATACCTTGGCATGCCCACAGGCTAAAGATCAAGCACCATAATGCTGAATTCTCTTGTTATTCTGAAACCATATCTCAAATAAAGATGGGATGCCTTTTCCGAGGTCCAGAGAAAATATGCGTGTCGAATCGCATTTGCCTTCATTGCGTTTAGTGTATGAACAAGAAGCATCGTACCAATGCCCATCGATCTGTGTGCCTCGCTCACCTCAAAGCATCCAAATCGTTCTCCAGGTGCAAATTCGAAAGGACCTTCCCCTGCCGCATACATTGCATATCCTGCGAATTTATCTTTCACTTTAGCTACTGTAATCTGTTGCAAGTCGCCTTCGTTGATAACGCCACTTGCCCGGTAAAAACAGTCTGCGGGGAAATTGTTCTCAATAAATTCCAGGAATTCCTCACTCTCGTCAATCTTGAGACTCCCTATATTGACATTATTATCCTTTATTTCTTTATACCAGTGTGCGCCTATCTCTGCCTCCATGGCAATTGCAACAGAATCTTCCTTAAAACCGGCTTCACTGAGTGAATCGAATACTTCCGGATATTTTTTCCTGTCTATTCCAGGAAAGAAATAGCC
>JAJYDZ010000110.1 GCA_021790415.1 Thermoplasmata archaeon
TCCATGCCTTGGAACATGAACGTCAGAATCTGGTTTATCGCCATATTTATTAGAGAGATACCTCATAAAAAGAAGAACAAGAACATAGTCCTTATACTGGGATGAGTTCATTCCTCCCCTTAACTCGTCGCAGCTTTTTCAGATAGAATTATAGAGCTCACTTTTATTTACTGCCAACTGTAACCACAGGCCTCACAATGAAGGTAAATGTGAACAAACTTTATCGTTCTTGTCATACCGTAGTAAGGACTTTGTTTAATTTAACAGTTCTTCAATAACATTATGATAATTTTATTTGACTTTCAAAGTAAAATTGAATCCATATTCTCCTATATCTAGTGTGAATCTTTGTTCTCTTCGAATGAAGGTGACAGATCCCTTGGATTCTGTTTAAATCTCCTTTAACCAAACCATGAAATATATAAATGTCCATAATTTTATGTTTTAATGCAATCTAACGAGATATCAGAAAAAGAATTTGAATTTGCTTTTGACCATGAACTTATTAATTTCGTGGGAGAGGACAATATTGAGGTTTATATGCCTACTGCAGCGAGGGAGGCTCAAGAGGCATTTGACGATAGATTTTATGTGGGTAATCCCGTGATATACACTTCATTATTTTTTCAATTTAAAAAAGCATTTGCATATAGAAACAGAAACTCTGTTTGCGGCGATCCGTTGGAGTATCATAGTGGAACCAAGTTAAAATATGAGTTGCATAAACAGAGATACCCTGATTTCCACTCCCAACACAACATACTCAAGGATCTTTCTGACAATGAGGACTCAGTTTTTTATGCTTCACCCTCAATCATTTACCGCAAGGATCTACTTGACCAAGTGAGAGGACACACATTATTGAATTCCAGTTGGATTTTTAATCTTAGAAACTTTCCCCGTTTGCAAAGCAACGATAACTCTACTCACGCAGTGTATTATCCAGATTCAGGAACTGTTGGATATTTCTGCTCAGACTTAAAGGAAATCCCAAGAACAGAGATTACAAGTACAATTCGAGAGGCTAAGTCTTCTTATAAAAAACAAGATCATCGGAGAGAGCAGTCTGAACAATACTTAAACAAACTATATGAAAAGGTGGAGAAGTCGGTTATGCCCGAGTACAAACCGAAAGCTTTGGTAAACGGAAAAAAATGGGAAGATTTAGGAACAGTCCAGAAAATTACTGTGGTGTTAGCCGATATGTTTCCAGGTCTTGAGTGGATTTTGGTTTACGGGATAGAAGAGAACTAATTTTGAATCTATGAGGTAAATGTGCATTAATTTCTCAGTTCTTGGAACATAAATTATTTTTTTATGTTTTCTGCATTAATTATTTCTATTGGAAATTAAATTAAAGCCTAAAAGTTTGGAACGTGAAACAGAGACATGTTCTTCGAATTTGAGTAAGATCATAACGTAAAAAACAGTAGAGTGCATCACTTAGGAAGAGTGCAAAGTCATTGAGTTGACTAATAGAAAACCGACTTAACTGATTTTAAGTAGAAAATTCACCTAGTTATGGTCTGCTCATAGACTAAGGTACTCCTCAGGGTCCTTCGTGGCAAATCTGTTGATCCTTTAAATGCTCGAAATCTCAACGATAAATATTGTCATGCAATCATAAAAAAGCTTATATCTTTCCAATGAGTATAACTTGGCATAAACATGGTGAATCGTTGTTAAATCCTAATGATACCGATATCGAAAATGTAAGGAATCTGGAAAAGATACTAAAATCTCAAATAAATAAACTAGAAGAACTAAGAGAAGAAGTAAGAAAACTGAAATTTGTCCCAGCTGACTCAATGGGTTCATACATTTCTGTCACTTATAAAGCAATAGATGGAGGGAAGATGAGAATTTCTTTTGAACCACTTGAAATAGATTTGATTGAAGTAGCTGATTCCTACGGGAATCTCAAAATGAAATTTGTTTTACCCAAGGAATCTGATGAAAGTGAGGGGGAAGTAACTGATCTAATTGGCGAAGGGAACTTCCTAGATGAGGACCCTATTGTAAGAAAGTTTCTTGATATGCTTGGAAAAAAAAGTGTTCAGGAAATTTCTGAAATACTGAATCAGTCGGACACTTACATGGAGTTATCTGAATGGGCCTGTATCTTCGAAAGGATTGCGAATTCCAGTGACGATCCACTAATATTAATGAGGGATGGCCTTCTTAGGACCAAGAAGATCAAACCGGAGCTCATACCCAATCTCTGGCAAATTCTGAAAGAAAAAAAGAGACTTGTTAAATTAGTAGGAGTTTCAAAAACCTCCAAGGTAATGACTTTGCTGTCGACCGCCATATCCATGGAACATATATTCCCAAGTAATTCAATAGGTTACGTGAAAATTCCAAGAAATCTGGAAGTAAAAGCATATAGGTGGTCCGGAAAAGGTAAAATTTCTGAAAAGAAAAATAAGATATACTATGCATTTGGCGATTTGTATATTGCAAAATTATCTAGAAACAGTAACCTTCTTGTTACGGTTGAAATTCCGCGGGATTTGAAAAATGACCAAGAAATATATTCCGAACGTGAAATTACCGAGTTGATGGCACACTTGGCTAAAGATTCTGCCTATTCTTATCCAGTTCTTGGTTATCCACAGACTATAATGAAGGCACATGAGGCGGCTGCTAGAGTTGGGTTCCCGGCTTCTGTAGTTAAGGATAAAATCATGGATAAGCTCAAGAAAATGCTGGACCCGGATGGAAGGGATTTCATGAGAGATGCAAGTGTGCTTACGGAATTCGTAAACAAGGGAGTTTTAGGTGGTGGCTACATTGATGAATAACGGGAATGTAATGGGCGTTTTTATTGGATTAGAGAGTGCAACTTATGAGTATATAGCAAATATAATCGCCCCTTATCAGGCAAACTTTGTATTGGAAATCGGAGATTTTCTCCTGATTGAAAATATGGGAACTTACATTGTTTCTCGAGTGACCGAGTACAGACCAACTGGTGAACTGACTGCTTTTATGGGCCAAAAATGGCTTGGAGACGTGACCAATAATTTAGATGCCATTGGGATGGATATAAAAGAAAAGAAAATCAGATATGCAGTCCGAATAAAGATACTCGGTACTCTAGACCGACAAGTTTTTAGACCAGGTGTTACAAAAATACCTCATATAACGAGTAAGGTGTATAAACCCTCTAAAGACCAACTCTCTGAAATAATAGAAACTGTAAATCGTTTGCAATCCAATGGTAAGGAGATAGGATCCCTTTACTTGGATAAAGATATCAAAATTAAATTCAACATCTCTGAACTGAATTCCAAACGTACATTTGTATTTGCTAGGGCTGGCTATGGGAAAAGTAACCTAATGAAGCTCATATCTAGCGGCTGGCCAAAGGGCGAAGGCGGTCTCGTTATTTTTGACCCTGAGGGGGAATATGCAGTGACTGACAATAAACAAAGACCTGGAATAATGGATCATAAGGAAGCGATCCTAGTTACAAATAGGAGGGTTGACACCGCGCTTCGAAATGTTTATCCTTACATGAAGCTCAATTTACGTGAGTTTGACCCTAAATTTATCCTCCCGATTATTGTTAATCCCTCAAAACATGAAACGGTGTTTTTTTCTAAATTAATGGGATTAGAAAATGAGGACTGGGGGAAGCTCGTTGATTTGCTCTATAGGGACGGCTGGAGGGCTGATTTATCTGAGGTGGCTAAAATTGTGACAGGTAGCGATGAAAGTCCAGAGAATTTCCAGCCTGTCCTGAACAATTTGGTTTCACCTATACGTAGTATACATAATCCCGACTCTCATCTGATGTCTATAATTACAGAAGGAATGCGCAGGGAAGAAGTTGTAATTGTAGATATCTCGTTATTAGATAGCAAGACTGCTTTGCAACTAAGCTCAATGGTTGTGAAATCAATATTTGATCATAATCAGCGTCACTTTACAGACCAAGCTAATAGGTTGATCAAAGCAACTTTTGTTGTAGAAGAAGCTCAGTCTGTGATAGGCCAAGATTCAAATTATGCTTCATTCATTGAATTAGCTAAGGAAGGAAGAAAATATGGATTGGGTGGAATTTTCATAACACAACAGCCAGGTAGCATTCCTTTTGAGATATTGAGCCAAGCAGATAATTTCTTTGTATTTCACCTAATTAGCAGAAGTGATCTCGAGAGTTTAAGACGTGCCAATGCGCACTACTCTGATGACATATTAACACAGATTTTGAGCGAACCTATTCCCGGTAAGTGTTATATGTGGACCTCATTTCAGCCATTTGTCTTGCCTCTTTCAATAAACAACTTTGAAAATGTAGTTGAACCCAACAGGAGCATTGAAGTCCAGAGAGATTCTGATCTACTGGCAAATATTCAGGCAATGACGCAAAATCGCAAGAGAAACCCATTGCTTGCATCTATTATTTCAAAATACAATGACGTAGAAAGAGATATGGCCAGATCAGAAATAGATAAAAGAACTATTGAACTTTTTGAAAGGCTTGATGAAAACGAGAAAGCATATCTAAGAGAAGCGGGGCAACTTCAATCAAGGATTAAGGACAATGTTGAATTTGCTGTTAAAACTAAATATTATAATTCTCTGGGGAAGTAGTTATTGAATAGTTTTGAAAGCAGAGAAAAATTTGGGTCTATGGATGCAATAGAAGCAACTATGCAAAGTGAGTTACACCAATATGAAGATTTGAGTTATGAGCAGACAATCTGGAATCTTAGAAGGATGATTCTAATGCACCTTACACAAATTGGCTTTATGATTACTGATAAAGGTCAATTATCTCTGCCAAAAGACAAATCGTATGTAAGAAATGCACATAAGGCTGCTGTAAGCATATCTATTAATAAAAACCGGCATATGATTCAGAAACATGAGCCACAATTTATTGACAAATTCATAATTGACGGTCGATCCCTAGATGTGACACAGATAGAACCAAGGTTAATCCAGGTTGACAAGGAAAATGCAAATTTGTTTAATTGGATTAAACTGCATTGGTCTATCCCAATATCAGCAGGATACGGGCGGAGACTTCGTTATATTGCTAAGGATAATACCAATGGTGCTTTAATTGGGATAATTGGCCTTGCTGATCCAGTGTTCGGTATCAAGGACAGGGATAATCTCATAGGGTGGTCAAGAAAAGCAAGAAGCGAAAAGTTGAGAAATGTAATGGATGCCTTTGTACTTGGGGCAGTTCCCCCATATTCGTTAGTTCTTGGAGGCAAGTTGATTGCATCGCTTTTAGCTGCTCCTAGGATTAGGTACGATTTTAAAAGCAAGTATAAAGGTAAACGATCACGGATTAGCGGTAGGATATTTGATGGAAAACTTGCCCTAATAACTACCTCTTCTGCATTTGGGAAGAGTTCAGTATACGACAGAATTAAAATTTACAATGGTCCTGAGATGCTTCACGCAGGATGGTCAAGTGGATCTGGTGAATTCCACCTTTTTTCTGATTTCTATGAACAGTTAACAACTTTGGTTAAGGAAGAAGTGAAACAGAGGAAAAACCCATTGTGGGGGACAGGTATAAGAAACAAAAGAGTTGTAATATCAGCAGCCCTTGATAAGCTTAATTTACCTCGAGATTTACTTTATCATAACGTTAAAAGAGAATTGTTTGCAATGCAATTAGGCAGCCATTCTTTCGAATTTTTAAGAGGCGAGACTAAAACTGTTGGGCATTATGATATTAACCAACACGAAATTGTTGAATTCATTAAAAATCGCTGGATGATCCCAAGATCTATTAGAAATAAATGTTATTTGGAATTTAAGAAAGAGCAATATTCTTTATTAGGATTTTTAAATAAGTAACCATGGTTTTTAAAAACTTAGTGTCCAGAATTATGACTGGATACTAAATTCCCCAAGCGGTCAGCCTTCCGTAAGCGGGTGCTTGACCTATACAAGGAAAAACCCAATACCCATGATTTGCAAATGGAGTCATCAGGGTAAATTCTCTTAGAGGACAAAACAAAAATTCCTTTCACTCCTTCAAATAAATATATATAATGAAGGATATTGCACCGTTATGCACGAATCATCCATACAAATTCCGATCAAGAAAGGGCAGCGTTTTGCGGATGCGCTCGGCCGCAAGGACGGCGAGATCGTTGCTGCAAGGTTCAGTGGGGCACTCTTTGATCTATCCAGTATATCGCCCTCAGACGGTACATTCGAGGCAGTCAATGTCCACTCCAAGGATGGCATGAAGATACTCAGGCATTCTGCCGCTCACCTTATGGCGCAGGCAACCCTTCAGATCTATCCTGATGCGCGTCTTAATGCAGGTCCCCCGACAGA
>JAJYDZ010000111.1 GCA_021790415.1 Thermoplasmata archaeon
TGATTGAAAGAGGAGGTGAAGCTGCAAAAGCCATAAATTAATTTATTTCTCATTTTGTCCGAAAGTGTGAGAAACACTACAAAAATCAACCATTAGTTGCCACAATAGGCAACAATAGGCTTATTGGCTGTTTATTTCATAATAATATTCAGGAAGAATAGAGGAGCGGTGGGCAGAAGATGATGTGTCCTCCTCTCTGTCACAAATTTGAAACCTCAATAGCTTTCAGCAGCGATCTTGCTGATTCTTGTGCCGAATACCTATAGTAGATGGATTCCCTTGCTGTTTCAATGTCCATTCTTTCTTTCGTCATTTGAACAAAGACATCGGAGATTTTGCTCCTTGGATGTGCTATAGTTACAGCTTTTATATTTATAGGAACAGATTCTAGGAAGGGGTGGTATGAATCAAGAATCACAGGAGTCCTGCATAACAAGGATTCTGCACCTACGTGACCGAACAGCTCATATGCGGTTGGGACATAGGTAACCTTCGATTCCATATAAAGCGTGACGAGGTCAGATACCGATAGGTTAGAGTAAGTTTCTATACCTGATCTGGAGAAATATGAGGCCGTATCTGGATTACTGACAAGCAGTTTTACCGGCTCATCTAATTCCCTGACAAGAGCAGCTATCTCCCCCTTTAGGTCTCTTGAGAAATAGTCGTTTTCTATGTTGCCTGCAAAGACAAAAATGCCCCTTTTCTCGGCTGGCAATTCCATCTTTTCCAGAATAGGCCTCATATCCATGCCAACTGGCGGGTATACTGTCCCTGCAACTGGGACATCGTAGAACTGTCTTGCCAGGTAGCCACAAGTCTCGCTGTTAGATACGATGTAATCGAACTTGGTAAGCAAGTCACGGTATTTCTTTATAAGGAATTTCCATGGAATGTTCGATCCTATAGTTAGAGCCATAGAACGTGTTCTCTTGTCTCTCCTATTTGTGTTAACTCCGAAAAGATATTGCAAAAATACTGCCATTTTGAATCCGTTCTTCTGGAAATTAATGGTACGTTTCATCAGTTCAACGTTGTCCTCCACTACTATGTGACTCACAGGATTTTCGTTCAGTAATTTCTCTAGGTTCGAGAAGTTGAAGTATATTAAAGGCACTCTACCCTGGGTTATGGAGTTAATCTTTTCGTTTAAATGCCTTTCGCTTTCCTCGACGAATAATATAGGTTCCTCTCCTATCGATTTCAGCCCATAGCTCAAATCAACAAACGGCTTCACGTTTGCATGGTGGTATTGTGAATTCCCGTTGTACCCCCTGATTATGAAACCAATACTAGACATAATTTCACGCTCGTCAGTCTTCGCCACGGAACGAGCCATATAGTTCTATCTCTTCAGGCTTGCAAAGAGGAAAATGATTGAAACTGGACATTTTCACAGCTCACCTCTTTCCATTTTGTAACTGAAGTAGCTCCATCCGGGAACAGTTCTTAATGTTCTCAGTATTCCGTGACCCATGGTCGCACCTACTCTCTCTCTTATTGTAAAATCTATGGTAGCAATCCTCCCATTATCAAATAACCTCACAGATAGGTCCGTATCTTCCATCTCGTTTATGTAAGTCTCATCGTACAATTCACCACATCTCCTGACGAAATCTGAGCTGAAAATCCCAAATGATAAAATGTTAACAAGATTCTTGTATTTATTAAAAAATATGAAATTCATAAGTTTGTAAAGAATACTAGGGCTATCTTGGTACCTAGGAAATAATATATGATTGTTAAACCTCCTCATCTGTGAGAAGGCTTTTTCCGCGTAGAAAACCCTAGAGGAGAAGAACCTTAAAATTTTTATGGCAGTTTTGAACAGTATGTTTGGTCTGCACAGAATCATTGGGGCAGAATGATAAGATGCGGGGAAAGTAAATACAGAGTCAACTTTCGAATTGTCCATTTTGGACAAGCTGTTAATCAATTTATCTAGAGGGTCTACCTTTATCACGTCGTCACCGGAAACCACAATCCATTTTGGATTATACTCTATCGCTTTTCTAATTCCTACATTGAAGTTGTGAGCAATGTTGAAATAGAAATCTCCTCTGCCTCCGCTCTCCACAAATACAATGTGGAAACCCCTAAATACATTTTCTTTACACTCCCTTGCATACCCCCCGTTGAAATCTGCAGTTGGTATTACTACAACAATCTCTCTGTTGCCATCAACTTCGTAGATATTAGCAATGCCCTTAGGCCTCTCTTTCATCCATTCAATGAGATCATCCCTATTTTTGAAGCCGTTATAGAACTCGATGATTTTATCAGGATTGTTGCTAGTAAAATATGAGTTACGATAATCTACTAGACTAAAAAGATGATCAGGGGGATCAAAGACCAGTGGACATTTCAGTCCACTCATGGGTTTTACTTCATTCATCGTTTCTACCTTCGAGGTATGCCCTGATTTGTTTCTCGGTGACGTTGTTAATATTACCTTTATTTTCGTAATATGCTTTATACCATTCTACTGTTTCTTCAATAGACTCTTCAAAGCCGTATTTCGGAAACCAGCTAAGCACACTTCTGGCTTTGCTGATATCTAACTGAAGATAGTTCGCCTCAATCGCTTCATTGTCTTTAGCTATGGTGTAGCTCCTACCACCCCATTTCTTTAAGAATTTATCGACAAGCTCCTTGACTGTTATCTTTCTCTGATTGTTTGGTCCAAAATTCCATGCACCGGAAAATTTAATGTCGTCCCACATTCTTTGAGCCAGCAGGAGCATACCAGAAATAGGCTCTAATATGTATTGCCAAGGCCTTACAGAATCAGGATTTCTAATCCTTATGGCGCTGCCTTCCGTTAGCCCCCTAACTACGTCTGGAACAATTCTATGGGCTCCCCAGTCTCCACCGCCTATAACATTGCCTGACCTAATGGAGGAAATGCCCACTCCCATACTATCAAAATAACTTTCTCTGAATGAATTTACTACGATATCTTGGGACGATTTACTAGCGCTATACGGGTCTTTTCCCCCCAGAGGATCATTCTCCCTGTATGGATAGACCCACTCGATGTTTTTGTACACTTTATCGCTAGTCATCACTAAAATCACTTTCGCAGACCCTACTCTCGTCAGGCTTTCAAGAAGATTTACTGTTCCCATAACATTAGTCTCGAATGTTTCCACAGGACTGTCATAAGATTCCAGGACAATTGGCTGTGCGGCCAGATGGAATACAATTTCCGGTTGGAATTTATAGATTGCCTCTTTTAAAGACGTCTTATCTCTGACATCTTTTCTCAGGTCTCGTATATCTTTACTTAAACCGATCGCGTCATACATATTGGGCTTCGAAGGTGGGTCAAGTGAATATCCTAAAATATTTGATTCCATCATCAGGAGCCACTTTGTTAGCCAAGAACCGACGAAGCCTGTATGGCCGGTTATGATCACCCTTCTATCTTTGAAAAATTTATCATTCATTGCATTATCTCCCTGATCCTTTGATAATATTATTAAAGCTAATTCCATATGAGTTTAGTAAATAATTACCCTGTATCTTAGTGACCCTTTCAACATGATCCGAAGTTTCTCCAAAGAGAAATCTGTCATTTGCGGTTACTTCGTGAGCTTTCTCCATCAACATTTCTGTTAATTTGGTGCTTATGTACACACCTTCTCCCCCTGCCGGTATTCTCATACTATTTTATAAATAATATTTTTATCCATATAAATTTTTATACTTGCCCCTATTCTTTCTGAACCATTTCACTGTTTGCTTCAGTGCGTAACTGACGTCATATTTTGGCTTCCAGCCTGCCACTCTTACCATCTTTGAAATATCTGCAACTGGGCTTGGAATGTAGTTTTCAGGCCGCGCATCTTCGCCATATTTCAATATTTTTGATCTTCCTCCTGCTTCTCTTACAAGTATTCTAGCAACTTTCTCGACTATCGTTGATGTACCTGTTCCAACATTAAAAATACCGTCAAAGCTGTTATTTCTATAATCGTCAATTATTCTATTTGTAGCTGATATTACATCCTTGATCCAGATAAAATCTCTTTCCACTTTGGGATTATGCAATTCAATGGTTTGCCCATCTAGCGCTTTCAGGGTAACCGCTGGAATTAGTCTTTCCCTTGATTCATATTCTCCAAACACGTTGAAGATTCTAAGAACTGTTACTGGAAGTACGCCTTTTCTGTTAAGGTAGGAACAGTAGTTCGTTTGAAATAATTTGGCTAATCCGTATTCGCTAACAGGGTTACACTCTGCCTCTTCGCCAAGCTTTTGGTATTTCTGACTAGCTGTCCCATACTCAAAAGAAGAACCGAGATGGATCAAGCGTTTGACATTTGAAGATATTGCCGCTTTTGCAAGAGGTATCAGATTTAAGAAGTTTGGTTCCCATTGTTGATATGAACTCTCATTGAGATCACTCACTGCACCAATCGCATTTACAACTATTTCCGGTCTGATTTCTTTTAATCGGTGAAGGACTTCTCGATCTAAAATATCTTTATAATAATGAATTTGCAATGAATCCCTTACATCTTCTAGCCGCCAATTATTAGAGCTGATTCTTATAAAGACGTGAATCTCACTATCCGAAGAAAGGAGACTTCTAGACAAGTTTGAACCGATGAATCCCGTGCTACCAAAAATTGCAATTTTTTTCGAGTCCATATTCACTTGTCCCAGACTTTCCAAGGTGCATTGCCCGAATTCCACATGGATTCCAATTCTCTCTTGTCTGTCATTGTATCCATGGGCTTCCAGAAACCTTTGTGTTTATAAGCTATCATTTTCCTTTCTTTTGATAGTCTAATCATTGGTTCGTCTTCCCAGACTGTTACGTCACCGTTTATATAGTCAAACACTTCGTCTTCCATAACATAGAATCCACCATTTATCCACATACCATCACCTGGTGGTTTTTCGGTAAAGGATGTAACGGTGCCATCGCTGCTAATATCCAATGCACCAAATCTCCCCTTCGGTTTCACTGCTGTCACAGTGACAACTTTCTTCTTGCTTTTGTGGTAGTGCAGAAGTTTTTCTATATTTATGTTGGCCAATCCATCCCCATACGTCAGCATAAATCCATCTTCACCTTCTACAAACCTCTTTATTCTTTTAATTCTACCTCCAGTCATGGTGGAAAATCCTGTGTCTACCACGGTGACATTCCAGTTTTCTTTTGGGGGATCAAGTATAGTAGATTTAAGCGGGGAAAATGTAAACTTGACGGTACTATGATTCACACCGTACAGGTTAAAGTACTGTTTGATCATCTCTTGTTTGTAACCTCCGCATATTATAAAATCATTGAGCCTGAAATGAGAATATATTTTCATTATATGCCAAAGTATTGGTTCTGGCCCTATTTCAACCATCGGCTTGGGTTTCACAACAGTTTCCTCACTTAATCTGGTTCCCAGTCCACCTGCTAAAATTACGACCTTCACAGTTTACGAATGAGTACATAGATATTTATTTAACGGATTATGGGGCATGAACTTTGAATTCACACCAGCGCAAATTAGCGACGTGGTATTCATAAAGAAGAAGTATTACCCAGACGCAAGAGGATTTTTAATTAAGGAATATGAAATAGCTCCCTTTGCGAATATAGTTCGAGATTTCTTCAAGGAAGAGTATATCTCAATATCTAAGAAGAATGTCCTGCGTGGGCTTCATTTCCAGAAGGATCCAAAGCCCCAAGGTAAATTAATATCTGTCGTAATAGGTGAAATATTTGATGTTGCGGTAGATATAAGACCACAGTCTCCTACTTACCTGAAATACGTCTCAAAGACTCTTTCTGCAGAGTCAAACGAGAGCGCATGGATCCCTCCGGGTTTTGCTCATGGCTTTGTAGCTCTTTCCAATGAGGCTATCGTCCTTAATCGATGTACTAATGAAATAGAACCTTCATTGGAGGGAGGGATAAGATGGAATGACCCTTCGGTAAATGTTCAATGGCCTATTTCTGAACCAATACTTTCGGATAAGGATAGGAATTGGCCTTTGCTAAAAATTAATAACCTGCAAAGCTAATAATGGCGTAGCATAATAAAGCTAACACCTAATATTATTTGTCTAATCAATCATTAGGCGAAGTTAAGGGACATAGTGTCTTGCTGTTGATATACTCTTGCTACAGCATTGAAGCCTACTGCTTGGGAGAATTGAATAAGCCTCCCTTGAAAATCCTAATTTCTCCTTTTTTCCTGAGAACTGAGAGGACAGGAGGTTTTTTGTTCAAATAATACAGTATTATTGCTTTCAGAGCTTCGCAGCTGTCATAATAAAGATCGG
>JAJYDZ010000112.1 GCA_021790415.1 Thermoplasmata archaeon
TAGTAGATAAGGTAAATTTTTTAGAAAAAGACATGTACGATTTGAAATCTGATATGTTAGAAACAAGACCTGACGTTATTATTAACTGGTGGACTAGTATAGGATACCATTCCCCAATGAAAGATGTCACTTTTTTTAAAAGACTCAGAGACCTATCGAAAACTGGAACTCTTTTCATGGTTGAAACTTGGCATAGAGAGTTTATCATAAATCACCCGATTAGGCAGATGTGGAAATCTCTAGGAAATAAAATTGTTCTCGTTGAAAATAATTTTGATTATTCCTCGTCATCAATCCAAAGCAATCATAAATACTATGAAAAAAACATAAATGACCTAAAATATTTGGGGCAATTCGATTCTAGGATAATTGTTTACGACAAGGATGAATTAGAGCTAATGCTAGAAAAATCTGGCTGGAAGATAGTTGGCACATATAACGATATTTTCACTAGAGCCCCATTTCTGCAAACTAAAGATAGGCTCCTGATAATTTCGAAGGCCATATAACAGGTTTTTTAACTACATGAAATATTAATTTGAGTTCCAGCATAGCACTCCCTGCGATACCTTCGTTGCTTACGACGAACCGGCTCTTGTTTAAAGCAACGCTAATAAAATTTCGGGTCTTTTCTCCGACCACTACTATAAAAATCCATGAAGAAAATTACTGAAGGTTTCCATCGAATACTTTTCACAGTATGTAATATCATCTGCGATCAGTCTTTCCACAACATCGTTGTTATTGATTAATCCTAAAATGGCTGTGACAAAAGAGTCTGCATCTCTGTCAACTAGTATGATACCGGCACCATTGAGTTTACTTTCTGTAAAAACATCTATTTTGGAAGCTACAACCGGTATTCCAAGCGAAACAAAGTAGAGTGCAGACGAGCTTGCGTTGTAACCGGAATGGTATGGCATTACAGCTATGGTCTTGTACCTACTCACCAAGTCTTTGACTTGATCATCGGTCAGATAACCAAGCAGATCTATACCTGCATTCCTCATCAGTTTCTCTATATTATTTTTAAAAGTGATTCCTTTTTGTGTTGTTAATAGAGTTTTATGAAAATTTCCAACCACTGAAATATCTACCGATTTAAGTCGGATTTTGACTTCAGGAAGTATTTCAATACCTTTGTATGGTGCGATATAGCCCAAGTTTATGAGCATAGGGCTGCCCGAATTATTATAACACTTTGTTATCTCCTTCTCTTCGCAAGGGAACGGAAAATAGTAAACATTTTTGAAACCATACTTCGATTTAAGTATATCTAGAAAGTGACGGGCGAAAACAAATATTTTGCAGTCTTTGAGCATTTTTGTTGCAATATTTCCGCCCAATGATATAATGTTTAAATGGCTGTATCCTGAATGAGATAGATTAGAAGTATCAACTGAATCATGTAATATCACAATAGTATTGGGATGTGAATTTGACCATATTTTTATCATCATAAAATTTAACAAGTTCCTTATTGCAGACTTTCCAAACGAAGTAAAGCCTAAGTTGAAAATAACCACCCCTTTATAGGACATAACGGTCTTCCAAATTCTTAATAGGCCTTTCCATGAAGGGGTTGACTCATGATAGACAATATCGTTTGATTTTTTTAGTTCGGCGAACAATTTCCATCCAAAATCTCCAATACCGCTACCACGAAAACTATTGATAAAGGTAACACTGGTTTTACTAGATATTTTCATGTGCTATCAACCCTGTTTAAGTTTGTACTTCCGGGAATGAAAGAACGATAAGTAAATGCATATTAGTGAAACTCATTTATAAAATTCAATATCTTTGTCGCAGGTCCACTAAGGACTCTTTCATATTTTTTATATATCTTCGTATGAACTAATCTAATTCCCAATACTCCTAGGAACATCAAGAGTACGTGATTTTTGATTACTGACATCTTTGTACCTTTCATATGAGTCCAGCTGATTCCTTTCTCCACGATTCTTATCCCAAACCTCTGGAAAGTAAAAAGTAGATCCGCATCAAATAAACTATTAGTCACTCTTATTTTATTCACTAAAGATTTTGCCACTGGACCATAAAAGCACTTTAGACCGCACTGTACATCTTTCACTTTCAGTCCCAGAATTAAATACAGTATATAATGCCATATTCTACCTGAAAGGGTCTTGAGCACTGACTCATGGTTTTTGATAACAGCTCCACGAACCCAGCGGGACGCAACCACACATGGATTTTCCTTTGAAACTTCTGCCGCGACTTTAGCGAGTTCGAACCAAGGAGCTGCCCCATCGGCGTCAATAAAGCACACGATTTCGGATTCTGCTTGAGTTATACCTCGTAAAACCGCTCCGCCTCTACCTAGTTTTTTTCTAAACCTTAACACATTAATTTTTCCCCCAAACGACTTTGCGATAGCTTCGGTGTTGTCATTGCCATCAACAACTACAATAATCTTATCTAGGTTCTTCAAGTGGGATGTAAGATCGCCTAGCAACGGCGAGATTCTTTTTTCCTCGTTATAAGCAGGTACAACTACTGATATCTGGCCATGAGTTTGTAACTCTTCCAATTCACTCTGTAAAACAGATACCATTTTGCATGGAATTATTTAGAATAATAATATAGTTTGGATGTTGTAATGATCGCATAATCACTGATCAAAACAATCAATAAGATACAACTTTAATCATAACAATTTTAGCTTACTTTCCAACGCTGGGGAGCCCACGTAACAATTGTTTCTATGTTTAGAGCTACTATTCAAATTTCTTCTGTCCTTACTATCCTCAAACTAAAAGATCGGCTTGACAAGTAATTGTATGATTGACCCAAGTCTTTGGATTTCATAAAATGATCACTGTCTGTTGACCTGTCAGTTTAGGGTTCTTTCGCGATAGAGGTGATTAAATTCTAAAAATCTTCTTTTACTGCGAGTCTATCCCATTAGTAACGAATAATGTCTAAAAACTTTGAAGAACGGAGGTCGGTTAGCTTTAACAATCCCGTTAATCTGCGAGTATTAATTTATTCCGATCATTTTTATCCATCAATTGGCGGTAGTGAAAATTATGCACTTGATCTCGCTAATGAGTTAAGTAGAATTGGATGTACTGTTGGTGTAGTTACCGCGGAATTCACGGATGTTCCAGATAATTTCCATTTTAAAATTTACAGAATAATGAGACCGATTTATATCCGTAAATTAAATTTCAACTTCATGGAAATTCCTCGAATAATTGCAGACTTCAAACCAGATATATTTCACATAAATTATCAAACGGGAGGAGAAAATTTACTAATATTCTTGTTAAGGTTGATGAAACTACCGATTGTCCTCACTTACCATGCCGACCATTTCGTTTTATTAGGAAAAATGCTGGATGAATTACAAGTTCTATTCTCTTTTAGGTTTGTGAACAGGATAATGGTACAATCTAGCAGAGATGAATCTAAATTTATTTCTCGAGGCTTTCCAAGAACCAAACTCACTATGTTCGGGTTTAACGCTGTGGACACCAAGTTATTTCAGTGTAACAAGAGATCAGAAGATGAAAAAGAAGGAATAAACTTAATCTGCATAGCTAAGTTGGACACTTTACACAAATACAAGGGCATTGATTCATTAATTGATTTAGTCTTTAGAGACAGGAATCTGCTGAGTAAATTGAACTTTAAACTGAAGATTGTAGGCAGTGGTAACCTTCGCATTTTCTATGAGGACATGGTCAGAAAACTGGGTTTATCATTCGTAACATTCCCAGGACATCTTTCCACTCATGAATTGATCGACGAAATTTGTAAATCTGACTTTCTTATCTTGCCTTCGATCAGCAAAGCAGAAGGTTTTGGAAGAGTAGTACTAGAGGCGTTAAGTTGTGGAACGCCTGTAATAGTTTCTAAATATGCAGGCGTTTCCGAATTGGTTGGTAAATATGATGCTGGAAAAGTCTATGATCCGTTTTCTTCCTTTTCTCTTGGGGAATATTTTCAAACGGCGCGGGAAAACTCAGGACTGTTGAGTAACCAGAAGGAAAATGGGTACAGAATGTTACAAGCAGAGAAACTTACAATTGATGATATCATTTCGCAAACCCTGGGCATCTATTATGAATCCATTAGGTGAGATGTCTTGCTTTAAGGAACCACCAATTGGATGTACCTTCATGTAAAAACACACTCTAAAGTGCAAATAGGATGAAGTTTAATAAATATCTAAGCAACACGACGTCTGTATTGTCTTACCCCTTCCGCGTATGAGATTTTTTGCTTTACATAAGATCTTTACTACGAGGATGGAAGTGCATTGACTTGACACTGGTTTTTTACTGTAGAATTTAACCATATGGCATTATGCTCATTTTTTACAAAGTTCCTGAACTTCAGTTCTCTATTCGCCGCATCAAGCAGGATAATGATTGGAATGTTTGCACAAAATACCAAGTTCTTAAGATTTGATGCCATATATCACTGAACTGTAACAAAATAAATATTCGATTTCGAAATATGCCAGTTATCTTGGAGTTGAACGGTGATTAAATTATTCTAGTGTTTCTGGAGTTTTATCTCTTTCATTGACACTTAATTTACATAAATTGTTTGAAACGCTTGTCTTAATAACAAAATAATAATTATGAGATTCACGATTATCGAACCGTGAATGATATTGATATTCGAGAAATGGTGCATTTGGATTCACGAGGAATGCTTGTTTCCTTTCAATACCCAGACTCTGTTCCGTTTGAGATAAAAAGGGTATTCTATGTTCATTTCAGCGGAAAAAATGTTGTTAGAGGGAATCATGCAAATAGAAATACGAAAGAAATGCTAATATCAGTCATTGGGAATTTTAAAATAACTTTTGATTTTGGATATGGCATCGAAACTAAATTTCTTAGAAGTGAAAAGAATGCGATATTAGTACCTGAAATGACATGGGTATCGCAGGAAAGTCTTGACGAAAACGGTGTACTTTTGGTATTGTGTTCAACAGTATATGAGTCTGATCAAATAAGGGATTATAATAAATATAGGGAGATGAGGAATGAAAGAAATGAAAGTACGTCCAATTGAAATTGCCAGGTACTACGAAGAAGAAAAATATACTATCATTGAAAAATTTAACCAGATAATGGAAAAGGGTAATTTTATCCTTGGGGAAGAGGTTGAAAATTTTGAGAAGGAATTTGCACAGTACTGTAATGCTAAATATTGTGTTAGTGTTGGAAATGGATTAGATGCCATAACCGTTTTGTTGATGGCGCTAGGGGTTGGCCCAAATGATGAAATAATAGTTCCCTCCAACACATTTATTGCCACTTGGTTGGCCGTGACTAGACTTGGAGCTGTTCCAGTTCCTGTTGATGCTGAAGAAGAGAATTTCAATATTGATCCAAATCTCATCGAAGCTAAAATAACCCCGAAGACTAAAGGAGTCATAGGTGTCGATCTATATGGGCTACCATTTAAAGCCGTATTGCTCAAAGAAATATGTGATAAGCATAACATATTCCTAATAGATGATGCTGCACAATCTCACGGTGCCATGATTGGAAATAAAAGAGTTGGCGCCCATGTTCTCGCCTCCGCATTTAGCTTTTATCCTGTCAAAAACCTTGGTGCCTTCGGAGATGGAGGAGCTGTGATTACGGATGAGTTAGAGCTTGCAAACAGAATTAGAATAATTAGGAATTATGGGTCTTCCAAAAAATATATCCACAAGGAACTTGGAATCAACTCTAGACTGGATGAGTTACAGGCTGGTTTTCTCAGAATTTCACTAACTAAACTGGACAAGTGGCTAGAGACCAGAAGAAGAATTGTGAATGCGTATTCTGGTGCATTTAGTTCTTTAGATATCATGGTTCCCCGTGAGGGAAAGTCAGAAAGATCGTCTTGGCATCTCTATGTTATCCGACTGAAACAGCGGGATGCTTTAATGAATTATCTCACAAAAAAGGGCGTTCAGACAATAATACACTATCCAATCCCGCCTCATTTACAATCAGCATACAAACATCTAAACTACAAGAAAGGGGATTTTCCAATCACCGAAATGCTGTGTAATGAGGTCCTGAGTCTTCCTCTCCATCCTTACATGAAAAAGGAGGAAGTTGAATACGTTATAGATCAGGTTATTAATTTTGAAACCGAACGTAAACTTATTCACTAGATTGCGTGAAAAGCTTCAGCGATCAACCGTAGTCTCTTGCTCTTTCAGCTTTCTGATGAGTATTCTGCCATTATTCGATTCCTAATACTGAATATATGAACACTGACCCAGTTCAGTA
>JAJYDZ010000113.1 GCA_021790415.1 Thermoplasmata archaeon
TGTTCACCTATTCCAGAAATAAAGCGGGGAGGATTGCGTGGAGCAGAAGGAGGCAACCATTATGGAAAATTGTCATCGGTTATTTTCTGAGCACTGTGATCCTTACCGTCATTTCATATCTCCTCTATCCTACTATCATTCCTTACCTTTACCTGAACCTGAAATACACACCCTCACTGACAATACTCATTTCCACTGCCTACTTCTACTGGATACTTCGGGGATTCGGGAGAAGGATATCGAGAAACGTGGAGTGGATAGCAGGTCCCATCATACTTTCTGCGGTGGCTTGGTATATCGCAAATACATACTGACTCCCCTCATATCCCCTAGGACGGACTTGTTTGCTTATATGTCCCCCCTCCCGGATTTCAAGACAATAGCTGACTTCAGGAAGGATAACATAGCTCTGGTGAAATCTTTGTTAAAAAGAGTTCAACATCTTCCTGAAGGAGGAGGGTCCTTTCAAGTCTCACAACATCGCCATAGATGGCACGAAGATAAAAGCACTCAATTCCGTGGACCGCTCTTACTCAAGGGAGAGGCTGAAGAGAACGATGGACGATATTGACAGATTCGATTACAAATGTAAATGCGGGGGAGAGGATTCGCAGGAAAGCCCTAAATTTTTCATAGTGTATTATAATACGGGCTTTCTTTGCGACAAACTTCTTAAAAAGATGTTTGGTCAAGAAATGGTGCGAGAAACGTGACGTTTAATCACGAGGTGTTATTATAGCCAATTCATATTGGACTCTAAGAAATGTTATTTAAGCACAAACGATTTCTACGCAATGTCGCATGACTTGATCATCTCTGGGAATTTTTATTTCGATGGCCTCTTTAGGAACATTGAAGTTGCTGTTACTAATGGAAAAATTACGGCAATAGGAAAGGATCTTCGCGGTAAGCGGAGAATGGAGCTTGCTGGTGCAATTCTCCCGGCGGGAACGGACGTGCATGTTCACTTCAGAGATCCATGGGAAACGGAAAAGGAAGATTTCAGTACCGGAACTGCTTCAGCTCTATCCGGAGGAACAACTACAATATTTGACATGCCAAACAACAGGATTCCTGTCGCTGATAGGAGGCTTTTTGAGGAAAAATTACAGTCAGTGAGAAAGAAAGCATTCTGCGATTTTGGATTATACTCGCTTTTCACCGGAAACAATGCTGCTGATATCGATCAGCGTAGCAGTGGTGTAAAGGTCTTTCTAGGCGGAAGTACAAACTCTGTGGTTACGCAAAAGATGTCGGGCGATCAGATCGACCTTTTGAACTCTCTCGGCGTACCTGTGGTATTTCATGCAGAGGATGAAATATGTCTGAAAACACATAAACTGGGACAGCCTAAAACACTTCGAGATCATAACCAATTCAGACCAGAAAAATGTGAGAACATTGCTGTTAATACCATGAACGCTCTGAACTTAGATAAGCGCATGATCGCACACATCAGTTCTCCTAAAACCCTTGTTTTGGCAGAAAAGAGGCTCATAAAAGAAGTTACACCACACCACATACTTCTAAATGATGAGATGAATCTCGGCCCTTGGGGGAAGGTTAATCCACCCCTAAGATCAAGGAATATAATGGACGAGTTAATGCGCTTGTACCTTAGCGGGCAGTTCAATCTCATATCATCCGATCATGCACCGCATACTGAATACGAGAAAGGGGAATTTCAATCAGCCCCTTCTGGAATAATAGGGGTGGAGACAAGAATCCCTCTGCTGCTCGCCCTATTCAGCAAGAAATTTCTAAACATAGATACTCTTGTCAAGACTGCAATTTCTTTTCCAGCGGAAATCATGGGCATAAAAAAAGGTAAAGTATCAATAGGGTACTTTGCTGACTTCATTAATTTTGATCCAAGTGATATAACCAAGATAGATGAAACTAGGCTTCATTCAAAGCTTAAAGTAACACCGTTCAACGGATTTGATGCTATTTTTCCAAAGAATGTGATAATGCGAGGGGAATCAGTTGTTGAAGATGGAGAACTGATTGATGACCATGTAGGTGAGCACGTAAAGGAACTAGAAGCTGTCGATCATTGAAATTATTAATGATGCCGCTTACCGAAAACTCAATTTCACTAATAGTAATGCTTTATCTTATACTAATTGATGGATACAGATTAGATCAATATGTTTCATATAACCCTACATAGATTTTCCAGCATATTCTTATCTCATATTATTCATACCACCCTATCTCGAAGCTTAACTCTGTGGCTTCTTTAGAAAAGAAGCCTATCAATAAACTACTATATCCTGACCTCAATTCCCCAGAGTGCATTATTAGTGCATGCAAGTCTCTTGCGACAAACTTCTTAGAAAGAAGTTTGAGCAAGGAATGGGGCAAGAAACGTAGAAAATGATTTATGGAATAAATATATAATAATATATATAGTACAGAAGCAAAGATACAGCATAAAAACACGCAGAGAAAATTTTAAAAGTTGGTAAAATACTTGTGGTTACCAATACTTGCTAAACTGCATGGCTATCCAATACATTTAAATTGACGCTGTAGACTATGGTCTTGGTTCTAAATATCCCTCGGAATCAATGAATTCATTATGCTGTAAGTTAAATTTAAGTTTGTAAACATATACCTTAAGAAGATGGATTCGGAAGATCATTCTCAATTTGATAGAACTCAACGGGAAAATTCCGTGCCAATAACAGTTGCAAATGGCGATGGAATTGGGCCTGAAATTATGAAAGCAACTCTCAGAATAATCAAAGCTGCAGGAGCTAGCCTAAAGATAGAGGAAATACAGGTAGGTGAAGAGGTCTACAAAAGAGGGATATCCTCTGGTATAGAGCCTTCAGCATGGGAATCACTTCGACGAACACGTGTATTCCTGAAAGCACCCATAACAACCCCGGAAGGAGGTGGATACAAAAGCCTGAACGTTACGGTCAGAAAGACACTTGGACTTTACGCCAATGTTCGACAGTGTCAGTCATATGATCCATTCATCAAAACAAAACATCCAGGAATGGATGTAGTGATTGTCCGGGAAAATGAAGAAGATCTTTACGGCGGCATTGAGCACAGGCAGACTGAGGATGTATTTCAGTGCCTGAAACTTATAACAAGGCCAGGATCGGAAAGATTAATCAGATACGGTTTTGAATATGCTCGGAGGTACGGAAGGCATAAGGTTACCTGTTTCACTAAAGACAACATAATGAAAATGACGGATGGTCTATTTCACAAAGTATTCGACGAGGTGGCAAAAGAATATCCGGACATACAGAGTGAACATTGGATAGTGGACATTGGTGCTGCCAAGCTCGCTGATAGACCAGAGGATTTTGATGTCATTGTGCTTCCCAACCTCTATGGTGACATTCTTTCAGACGTTGCCGCTCAGATAGCCGGGTCAGTCGGTATTGCAGGGAGTTCAAACATTGGGGATAGCGTTGCAATGTTTGAAGCTATTCATGGATCGGCACCAAGGAGAGCCGGACAGAATATGGCCAACCCATCAGGGTTGCTACTTGCAGCAGTCCAGATGCTTGTGCACATAGGGCAGGGAGATGTGGCTTCCAGAGTTCATAACGCCTGGTTGAAAACAATTGAGGATGGGATACACACGTACGATATTTACAATAAGGACATCTCTATGGAAAAAGTAGGTACCAGTGAATTTGCAGATGCAGTAATTGAGAGAATAGGAATGAAACCCACAGTGCTGAGACCCGTGGAGTATCCTTCAAAATCAGAACCCATTAAGATCACTCTCAAAAGTAGGAATAAGGCAAAAAAGGAGCTCGCGGGAATAGATGTCTTTATTGACTGGGAGGGAGATCCTAATGAACTCGGGAGAAGATTGGAAAAAATATCGGGTGATGATCTGAAACTGGTAATGATAACAAACCGGGGAACAAAGGTGTATCCTGACGGAATACCAGAAACATTTTGTGTTGATCACTGGAGATGCCGTTTTCAGTCAAGAATCCAGGGAAATAAGGTTCAGCATGAAGATCTTATTAGTCTTCTATCAAGACTTGTGGATGCCGGATTACCTGCTGTGAAAACTGAGGGGCTTTACACATTTGACGGAAAGCCGGGTTACTCTCTCGGACAGGGGCAGTGAATGGTAAAGGGAGGCCGTATATCACGGAATTCCATAATGAATAACCCGATGGAGCCAGGGAGAAGAATCTACGTTCAATACTATAGATATTTCCTAATTTCCCTATGATTTTTCACTGATTTGATCTCGGCCGCATGAATAAAGGATTTGATCATAAACAGGTTGAATACCTGGTACATGGAAACATGAAGTTGCTATCTGAATTTGAGAACTTTAACGAAGATTATTAGTAAGACTTATCAAAAATGCTCTTGTTGTTTTATTATTTTTTGATCGCGCTTGAAAATTGAGGCTAGTGATAGATTATTACACTGCCTCAAAATACATAGCATTATAACAGGGGCAAAAATTCCTTCTGTCTGCAATACTGTGGCCACAAAATCCAAACATGATGCATAAGACATAATTAAGAACGGTACATCACCTTTCGATGCATTCAGTGGATCTGGATTTTCTTTACAACCTTAAGTGAGAAGGGGTAAAATTAGATCTTGAAGTCATAAGAGATTTCGCAAAGTATCTTGATAATCCGCAGGATTCGTTCCGTTCTTTTCATATTTCTGGTTCCAATGGAAAGGGTTCCACATCAGCTTTCATATACAATGCATTGCAAGAAACAACGGAAACTGCATTTTATACATCACCGCATCTCATTGACTTCAATGAAAGAATTGTCTCTGGAATGAAGCTAATTCCGGATGTATATATAGAAAAATTCATTGCGTCTAACAGAGATTTAATAGAAAGGCTGAGGATCAACTTACGAAATCCAACATTTTTTGAGACCACAACACTCCTTGCTTTTTCATATTTCAGGAGCATGAAGAATAGTGTTGCTTCCATTGAGGCTGGTCTCGGAGGAAGACTTGATTCGACAAACATAATAACGCCTGAGGTGAGTGTTATTACCACTATCGGATACGAGCATGCGGATAAACTTGGCTGCTCACTTGAAGCAATTTCATGGGAAGAGGGAGGGATAATCAAGAGAGGAAAACCTGTTGTCCTTGGAGACACGAAAGGAGCGGTCATAAAAGAGATAAGGAAAATATCTGATGTCAGGAACAGCAAGCTTTTGTTGAGAATTAAGGAGTGCTCCGTCGAAAACATTGAGGAATCCGAAGAGGGTACCTCGTTTGATCTTACTACAGGCAAAGACACTTATTACATCCACACTAATTTGTTATGCGGATTCCAGATCGAGAACATCAGCAATGCGGTTCTAGCCTTAGAGCAATCTGATGATCTTAACCCCGGGAGGGCCAAGATAGAAAAGGGAGTATCTAACACAAGATGGCCAGGAAGAATGGAGATCATTTCCAAATCTCCTTTCATTATGGTAGACAGTGCACATAACCCGCCGGCAGCTAATACATTGACATACAGTTATAAGAGAATTTTCAAGGAGAAACCCGTACTGGTTGTTGGGATGATGTCAGATAAGGATATTTTTTCATTTATACACGCAATTAGACCGATCAGCGACGAAATTATTTTTACCACTCCAGACGAACCTGACAGGGCAGCAAAGCCCGAAATGCTTTCCGATATTTTTGGAAATATTTTCCGGGGAAAGCATGTAATACCCAATCCCTACGAGGCATTAGAATACACCAAGAAGCATTATGAACACATACTTGTCACAGGTTCCATGTATCTAGTGGGCATAATAAAAAATTTGAGGGGTCAAGCTCACAGCCCTTTAAATAATAGATTTTAAAATAACAAAATTCCTGCATTTCAAATAATTTACTTCAAGATATGGCTGTTACTTCCTCGATCGCTCTATGGATGTAGTGATCAAAAAGACCTAAAAATACAGGTGATTAAGGAATGGAGCTACACAAGTACAAAATATTTAACCATCGGCATTATCGCAATTCATGAAGGATATAGTCGTCAAGGGTGCAATTTTTAAGGAGGGCGAGATGAAGAACGGTCTCTACAGCATTCTAAAGGAGAAGTTCATTGATTCACCTTCAAATGCGGATGTTGAGGGCACACTTATCAAAGCCCCTATAAATTTCCACACACATGTTGGAGACTCCTTCATTGGCTCTGAACCAGATGGGGATCTTGAGCATATAGTCGGCCCTGGGGGGTTCAAGATGCGAGAACTCAACGCCGCCTCCCCTGCC
>JAJYDZ010000114.1 GCA_021790415.1 Thermoplasmata archaeon
TTTAATTTTCTTTGTAATCGTTGTTTTTTTTTCCCTCTATGTAAATCATCGGAATAAAAAAAAGGATTACCATAAGAACAATTTTACCTAAAATCAAACCTTTAAAATGATGTGTTCTTTTCTTATCACCCTTTTTCTCAAAGTAAAGTTGAAGTAACAAACCAAGTTAGTTTTCTATTTAATAATAAAGAAATGATGGTTGATACATGAAATCCCATTATCTCTCTATAATTCCATAATAAAAGTATAGGCATTGTGTGGTTATATTTTTCTGCATTTGTTTTCCTCGAAATTCACCCCGCAGGACGGAATAATTAGCCGGAAGCGATTTATAAACTCTGTTTGTAAATTCTGATATATTTGAGTGCTGCAGACGATATATGGAATTTATAATGAGCATTATGGCAAGAATATCGGATGAAGACACGGGAAAATATCATAAAACATGTAAAAATAGCATTTGTCATTTTCAAGCAATATATTGGCAATCTTATTTATCTTTTGAGAAAACTCAGTAAAATGAATACCTGAATTTGAATCAAACTCACTGCAAAGCTCTTCCTTTCCTTTGTTAATGACCTGTAACTCATCTTCTATATTGCAAAGAATTTCCCTAAACCTATTATTATCACGCCATTCAACTCCCCATATATGAAGAATCATTCCTTCTGGCTTCTCAGTAATTCCCACTGATATTGTGAATTGACGTTTATTTTTTTCCCACTTAAATACCATCGATCCTTCCTTAACTGAACCTATACTGTTTTCAATGGTGTTTTCGAAAATCCGTGTCGTTTTTTCAGCTACCAATTTTATGGAAGATAATGTGAGTGGTAATATGGCGTCCTGATGAAACAAATCGAATGAACCCCCATCCAAATAAAAATTATCAATTAATGAGACTGATGCTTCATTTTTGTTAGATTCCAACATCAATTCTATGCCCCCTCCATGTTTTCCAAACGCTGGCCAAGACCTAGTATAACTAGTATTCAAACGATTGTCAATTAAGTTCCCTTCGTTGTCTGTGAGTGTGAATGCCCCAGAATCAAAGCCATACCTGTGACGTGGGTTATACGTGAGGGAAAGATAATTTGAAGCCAATAAAGCACTCGAAAAAATTTGAGTGGATACATAAATAAAATTTTGATGAGCCACTGGTGTAGAGTTTTTAAATTTTACAAAGCAATGATATGGAGTTAACTTCAAGTTTTTAACACACCAAGGGTTGTACCTATACAATTGCATAGAAACTAATATTTTATAAAGTATTTAAATTTATAACCCTGTAATAGCAACTCACCTCAAATTCGGATCGAAAAATGTATTGATCGGATTTTTCAACTTATAATTGCTGCTTGAAAAACATATTGGTTGAGAGTTTACATTGAATTTCTGGAAAGATTTATAAGTGGATGAAAGAGTATAAATATAGTATATATTATAAAATGGGGATGCACAGCGATACCTTACTTTATATTTCTACAGCAAAATCATTAATGAAATTTCTGAACTCCATCTTGGAATGAATACAAATCAAATTAAATTTATCCATTCTGAGTGTCAATTTAGATTTTCAAGAAGAAAATGGAATATTGTCAATTGTGAGTGCAAATTATTTTAGAAAATCTTTACCGAGACATGAAACCTGTTTTGATGACCTAATCTCTTCATACGATATGCTAAGGTTAATTTATAGAAAAAAAACAAAAAAGGTTCTCATTAATAGATATATCATGATATTGGAATTTGAGAAGGAGAAGTTCTTTGCCAGCGAGAATGTGCCCGTGTACTCTATCGGCTATTTCAGCAACACAAGAAGTCGTTTTGTTTATACTTGAATAAATTGCTATTCCTTTTCCTTTAACTGAATGAATTAATAATGATTAATAGATGATAAATTTAACCATTATTCAAGTGTGATTGATCTCACTTCATTTCTACGTGGAATGTTGAATTACAACTTCTTTATCTACCATATTGTCCGGAGAGTGGATGGTTTTATCCAGGGCAAATCTTCAGAATGGTTTGGTGCAATATACTATCTATCAAAATTGAAACGGTCAGATCACCATTATGGCAAAAATTAGATCCATTAAGTTTCTTCTTCTGAAATTTTTAGCACGAGGTGCATATCCATCATGCCTAACATTTTCATTAACCATAGACTGTCTGGAAAAACGGGAAAATTTTTGTCACTGAGCCTTCGCATGTTTATATATTTCCATCCTTGCTATAGTGCCTTTTGGTGTTCACGCAACTTCTAATAAGCTCATGGAAATTCATGAAGTTCAAGAACGACGCAAACAAACTCGACATAGATATTACTTTAATTCATAGACCAATCTATTAGACAGCATTGAATTTTTTGCTGAAATTGTACTTTCACTTTAAATCGTGATTTCAACTGCATAGAAGACTTTTAGACAAGGATCAGAAATACCATATGAATAGATATTAAATCTTATGAGACAGGCTTAACTAGATGAACATGTCTTATAGTTTCTTGGACTCTTCATTTTAAATGTTCAGGTTCCCATTGGTGAGAACCATAGAACGATAATGTATAAAGTTGGCCTTATAACTGCATTATTATACGCCTCTGATTTCCTCCTATATAACGCATTGCCATCTGAAATTTCTCATTATGGCACTTTGAAAATATGTGAGCAAGCTCGTGCACTAGGATTTCTCTAATATCAATCCTGCTGAGCTTTACTACATCTTCTCTTACGAAAATAGTGGACCCCTTCAAGGAAGAGAGCACTGATTGATCCCTGAATCTTCTTACCAATTTGAAATTTATTTCTCCTACTATGTAAAAACCGTTATTCTTTTTCAGTTTGGAATATTCTGACTTAATTGTACGAAGTAATCTGTTATTGAGGTAATTCAAAAGTTCATCTTGACTGAATGATGATGGAACATAGAGAATGTTTCCTAAATGTTTTGGCCTTCCTCTATCACTTTTCACAACTCTGACCTTTTGTCCAAGCATAATTACTTCAGAATCCAAAAACATCCCTCAATTTCTGATATGTATTTTTTACCATAGAATCTTCTTCCTTAATATTACTAGGTTTTAGCTCATTCATAACAGTGTAGCGGATGGATTTTATGATGTTTTTCTTATCCTGCTTCCCAATGTTCTTCTCCCCTTTCAATAGCATTTTTATGCCATCTCCCTTCGTCAGTCCATCGCAGATTCTTTTAATAGTTTCTTGGTCTGCTCCATAGAATGCAGATCTGATAGTTTCCTTGAATGCAGCCTTTATTACCCCTTCAGTTGATTCAGCAGAATCAATTGAGTCCATTGTATCCTTTATTGATTTAATTTCGGTTAGGATCTCCTCATTTATCGCTTTGGCTCTCATCAGCTTCTGATAGGCATTTACTATTCTTTCCAGAAGGCTTGGATATCTGAATATTCTGTTGGAAACATCTATGTGCCACGAGTTCAATGCCCTCAGAGCAGATGCATAGTCCTTTGTCTTTCCAAGATTATTAAGGTATGCCCTATCTATGGTAAAGTTCCCTTTATTTTCGACATCTAGAAAGAAATTCTCACTTACGATTTTCTTGACTCTTTCGTAGGCATCCTGCACCTTCTGCTCATTAACATCACCCAACTTCAAGTTGTTGACGTACACCCCATAGACCTTCGCAAGAATTTTATACCTGTCCATATGGAGCAATAAGTGTGATTTTGCCCTTGGAAGGTTAAGGATTGCAGTCAGTTTTCTAAAATTCTTCTCGAATTTCTCTGAAGTATCGGAGTCTGAAAGTAGCTTTATGAGCCTATCGAGATTCTCGTGGCTCTCAATGGAGAAGTCAAAATCACTGAAGAGCGCATACGTGTCGTTCAATAATTCGACAAAATCCTTTTCAATTTCCTCTCGTGATATTACTATGCCTCTTATCCCATTATTTGATGATATACCCTCATATTTCTTCAGTGTTTTATTCAGTGTTTCAAGAAGGTAGACATAGTCGACCACATACCCATAGTCCTTCGTGTCGAAAGGTCGGTCGGTTCTTCCTATTGCCTGAAGAAGCCTTTCCTCGAACAGTGGTTTTGCTAGGTACATTACCCACAATTTAGATGAATCGAATCCCGTGAGGAGCATATCAGTGACTATGAGTATTTTGGGATTTGTGGAATAATCGAAAGATTCTGCAAATTCCTTACATGCTTTCTTGACGTCCTTTCCAGTTCTTTTTTCTAGTTCATCCCTGTATTCTGAAATCAGGCTGCTAGATTCATTGTGACTGAATGTCATCACAATCTCCGAGGTTTCTGGAGAAAGCAACATGTCTAGCCTCCTTTTATACATGACACAGGCCTCTCTGTCTACTGCCACGAGCATTGCCTTTAACCCAGTATTGCTGTTTTCAACTTCATTACGGAAATGACTTGCAACATCCCTTGCTATGGTTTCAACATTGGCATCTGTCTTGTATAATTGCTTAATTACTTTTATTTTTCTGTTAAGAAGTTCCTTTTCTGTTTCAGATAAATCCTCCACCTCTTCATCTTGGTCAAGGGCCTCTTTGATTATCTCGTCTTTAACTGCAGGAATTGTGGCATTGTATTCATAAGCTATAGGAACAGTGAAACCATCATCCTGAGCATCTTTCATGCTGTATCTGTCGAGGTACAACTCTCCAGGAGGGCAGAATTCTTCGAATGTGTTCCTTACCTTCCCTCCTGCATTTTTCCTTATGGGTGTACCCGTGAAACCAAATACGAATGCATTTGGAAAGGCATTTCGGAAAGTCGCTGCCATTGAACCATACTGGGTTCTGTGGCTTTCATCAACAAGACATATTACATCTCTTCTCTTTAGTGAACCCCCTCCAGTGATCGATTTAAAATTGTCAGGGCTGAATTTCTGTACCGTCACTATGAATATTCCCGGTTTTCCACGACCATTATCATATCTTATTATATCTGCTAACTTACTTGTATTTTCTATGCTTTCTGTAACCTCAAGACCTTGTATAGCAGAAAAACGTGTGAGTGCTTGATTGTCAAGATCCTTTCTGTCTACAACAAGAAGTAATGTAGAATCTGGCATACTTTGCCGTATTTGATATGCTGTATATGCCATTATAAGAGTTTTTCCTGAACCCTGCCAGTGCCAGATTAAACCTGTCTTCAAAGCTTCGCCTGGCTCTTTGTTCACATTCTTCCTTATACGTTCCATTATTTTCTCAGTAGCTCGAAACTGCATATATCTGGCAATGATTTTCTCGTTCTGATCGCCTTTTTTCCTTATGTGGATATAGTTGGTGAGAATTCTAAGAAAATTATCAGGATGAAAAATTCCATTGAGAAGTATTTCAACTTCATTATCTGTGTTTGGTTCCAAAGGGTATGATGTCTTCCATTTTGCCCTCTGATCCTTCTCCTTATCGTTGAAGAACAATGGAAAGAACTCACCCTTGATACCATTGTTTATTACGGCAATTTGAAGGAAGGTGAAAAGTTTTGGAATACTAGTTTCATACCCTTTTATCTGCTCATAAGCCTTGTGTATGATTCCTATGTTGAACGGATTCTTGTTTTCCATTATTACAAGAGGCAACCCATTGACGAACATTATGATGTCAGGTCGTTTATTATATATGCCTTTAGCGTTGAATTGATTTGTTACAATAAAACTATTCGCGGATATTCTGGAAGTATCAAACAGCCTTACAGTATGCACTTGCCTTTTCTCGTCCACTACATCTATTCCATGCTTGATATAGTCTAGAAACTTCGCATTGCCATCTTTTGATGGAATTAGTTCCTCTAATTTTGAGACAGCGTCCAAGATGAGCAATTCTGAAACTGAATTAATATTCTTCAAACTTTCCAGAAGGATATCTTTTAGAAAAAATTCGTCACTCTCTCTTTCCCCAATGTCGTCTGGAGATTTATAAGTCCATCCAAGCACCTGTAGTTTTCTTAAAATCCAGTCCTCACTAGATGCTTCACTAAACATCAGACCTTCACCCTAACTTTCCCTGTCAAGAGTTTATCCATCAGACCCCTTTTAAGTTTTTCTGCTTCTTTCTTTTTCTCGTTTAATAATTCTATTTTTCTATCTACAGTTGTGAGAATTTCAGCGATTTTTTGTTGTTCCACGATTTTTGGTAATGGAATTTTCAAGCTATGCAATTGTTCTTTTCCTATGGCCTTAAAGGTAGATCCTGTAGAAATTCGTTCCAATAGAAGTTTAAA